>JBEBGU010000664.1:0-3229 GCA_040081325.1 Prosthecobacter sp. | reverse complement strand
TGATGGGGCTGGGCGCGGTGATCGGGCTGAGTGGTTTCTGTGCGCTCTATTTTGGATTGTGGGCTTGGTTTGTGCATCGTTATGCGCGGCCTTCATTGCTGAAGCTGACGCAGGGACACTGGCAAACGAGCACACTGGAGTCTCTGCGCTGCGCCTTTTTAGCAGCGGCTGCCTGGGTGGCCTGCGAGTGGCTGCGGAGTACGACGGTGTTTACAGGTTTCGGCTGGAATGGCCTGGGCGTGGCTTTGCATCAAAACCGTGTGCTGATCCAGTGTGCTGATTTGGTGGGCGTGATGGGACTGTCTTTTCTACCAGTGCTCGTGACCTGCACGGCCTGGAATGCAGTGACTCGCATGGTGCATCTCTATCGCGGCACAGGCACCTGCCGAACGCGCCTTGATTTCACGGTGGCGATGATCGTGCTGCTGGCGGCGGCAGGATACGGGGTGATGAAAATCACGTCGCCAACCAATGATGTGATCACGGTGCGCACGACTTTAGTGCAGCCGAATGTGGCTCAGGTGGATGCGTGGTCAGGACGGCTGGCCTCTGAGATCTATCAGCGTCTCAGTGACTACACGCGGCTCTATGCTGAGGCGCGTGGTGGGCAAAGTCAGGCGGATTTGGTGATCTGGCCGGAGAGCGCGCTGCCGGTTCATTTGCATGGGCAGCCTGAGCGCTGGGGACTGCCGAAGCATGAAACCTACTTCGACGAATTGCTCGCTAAGGGTGATTTCAGTTTGCTGACTGGCACAGAGATTCACACTGCTGATGATGCTGGCCCAGGGCATGTCTCGGCAGTGCTGTTTCGCGGCAGCTATGCGAACCGGCAGGAGTATCATAAAGTGCATCTCGTGCCCTTCGGTGAATATTTGCCTCTGGGTGATACGCCACCGTTTTCATGGCTGCGCGGTGTGATACCGGGTGATTTCGAGCCGGGTCAAAGCACGGAGCCACTCCTGCTGGCTAAGCCCCAAGTGCAGATCATCCCACTGATTTGTTTTGAGGATACCGTGGGCCGACTGGCACGGCGCTTTGTGCGCCCGGAGCCGCAGATGATCGTCAATATCACGAACGATGGCTGGTTCCTTCATAGCACCCAGACGGAGGTACACACGGCTAATGCAAAGTTCCGCGCCATCGAGCTGCGTCGCCCCATGGTGCGGGCCACGAACACGGGCGTGACCTGCTTTATCGACACGCTGGGGACGGTGACGAGTAAGCTGGCGGATCCAGAAACCGGCAGCAGTTTCATTGAGGGTTGCCTGCCTGGAGAGGTCCGTGTTCCGAAAAGGGGAGAGATGACGCTGTATGCCAAACACGGCGACTGGTTCGCGATCTCTATGCTCTTATTGTGTATCCTGCTCGTCCTGCTCAGGAAAATCAGGCCCGGTCAATCTCGAAGCCAATGCCAGCCTTAACCAGCTATACCAAGCCACTGACCCTAGCTCAGGCAGACAAGTTAAAGGGTCTGCTCCAGCAACGTGGTTTTACCTTTGAATCCAAACCTTACTGCCTCTACGCCGCGAGTAAGGAGAAAGTGAACGTACAGGTCTATGAGAAGGGGCCGAAGGTCCTGATCCAAGGCAAGGAGACGGCAGACTTCATCACCAACACCCTGGAGCCAGAGGTGCTCGGCGTGGCAGAGCTCGGGTACGAAGAAGTACACCACCCGGAAATGTATCAGCCTCACATCGGTGTCGATGAAAGCGGCAAAGGAGATTACTTTGGGCCACTGGTCATCGCTGGAGTTTATGTGGATGCGTATGTGGCACGTTCTTTGCGGGAGATTGGCGCGGTGGACAGTAAGCGCATCAGCAGCGACAGCAAAATCAGCCAACTGGCTGAAGCGATCCGTTCAGTACCCGGCCTGAGCTGGCAGATCGTGCAAATCAATCCAGAGAAGTACAACGAGCTCTACACCAAGTTCGGCAATCTCAATCGACTCCTCGCCTGGGGGCACGCGCGAGTGATCGAAAGCCTGCTGGAAAAAGTGCCGGACTGCCCACAAGCTATCTCCGATCAATTTGCCAATCCCACTGTTCTCCAGCGCGCGCTGCAAACTCGCGGTCGGACGATTGACCTGATTCAGCGGACGAAAGCGGAGAGTGATCCCGCCGTGGCAGCAGCTTCCATCCTGGCGCGAGACGCCTTTGTGAAATGGCTCAAGAAAACAGGTGACGAATTCGGCATCGAACTCCCCAAAGGCGTCTCAGATAAAGTGAAGTCGAACGCGCGCGAGATCTTTTCTCAAGACGGCCTAGGCGGACTAAACCGAGTGGCCAAACTGCATTTCAAAACAACGTCTGAAGTCAGTGATCAATCTTGAACTCAGTGAGCTACACTCATTGCAACAAGTGATTGACTAACTAACCGTCACGAAGTTTATATAGACACTCCCCCCCAATGGCTACTATCACCAAACGCGAAATTGTTACTGATCTTAGTGATCAGACAGGCCTCAATCAATCGGATGTGTCTACTCTTGTGGATGGATTCATTGAATTGGTAGGTAAACGGCTGGAGCAGGGTAGCGACATTACTTTCCGCACTTTTGGCACCTTTGAATTGCGTCTCGCCAAGGCCAAGGTCGGCCGCAATCCCAACAAGCCCGACAGTGACGTCCAGATTCCAGCGCGCTACGTGGTTCGCTTCAAGCCGGGCCGTGAATTGAAAACTCGTGTCGCGGCACTGCCACCACCTAGCTTACCATAAAGTGTACCCAGCGCGCGCTCAGGGTTTCTCAGCAAATGAGCAGGCATGAGTCGTCCGTATGGCTAATAGGTAGCGGAGAGATCTTTTTTGCATTGGCTTGGTAGCCAGCCGCTTTAAAGAGTGCTCGCCTGATGATTCTGCTTTCCACACACGATGGGAAAGTGCTTTCGTCAGACCCTGCCTACATGCTGACTTCCCTCACAGAGCTTTCTCACCGCAAGCAACACGGCCCGCCACTCGCCGTCCTCACGGCCTATGACTACCCGACCGCTCGCCTGCTCGATGAAGCTGGCGTGGACCTGATCCTCGTCGGCGACTCACTCGGCATGGTCGTGCTCGGCCTGCCTGACACGACTGGCGTGACTATGGAGATGATGCTGCACCACACCGCTGCCGTTCGCCGGGGTGTCACGCGCGCGCCCGTCATCGCCGATCTGCCTTTTCACAGTTACGACACACCGGAGCAGGCCCTGGCAAATGCGCGCCGACTCATGGAAGTTGGAGCTGATGCTGT
>JBEBGU010000663.1:0-3238 GCA_040081325.1 Prosthecobacter sp. | reverse complement strand
AAATCCATCCGTCGGCTCGGCATGAAGCGGGATGTGAAAATGCACGCGCCATTCCTCACCCAGCTCCTTCGGATTCGTCTGCGCAAAAGCCAGCGCGTCTGGCAGATCCTTGAACCGACGCAGCGGCTCCGTGGGGCCATAACTAGCGATCACTTGATGGAAATACACAGGCTCATCAAAGGCTCGCAGCTTGGCCACCATCTCAGGTGTCGGCGCGAGTTTCAGTGCTGAGCTAAAGTGTAGTTTGCTCAGACGAATGCCGGCTCCCGTGATGCGTGACAGAGCACGCTTCGGCGTCTCATACTCGATCGCCAGATGGCAGGTGTCGTAGTTGAGTCCCACGAATTTGAAGAAGTCCTTATCCTGCGGATGCCGATCAAAGTAGAGGCCAAAGAACTTCAGCGTCTCCCCACTCGTCTCAAAAAGCCCCAGTGGCTCCGGTTCTAGACCGAGATGTAAATCATGCCCCGTCGCAGCGCTCACCGTCTCGATATATTCACGACAAAGACGCAGATTCTCAAAGATCGCCGTGAGTTCCTCTGAGCCGATTCCGAACGTTTTGTGCGAGCCGGGCAACGTGCTCACGCTGCCACTCACGCCCTGCGGTAAAAGCTGCGCCAGGATGTCGAAAAGCAGATTCGTGTACACCAACCGCTCCTTCGTGGACCAGTCCGGTTTAAAAACCTGCTCCTTCACCCGCGTGCCGTGAAATGCCCCATACGGAAAACCATTGATCGTGAAAACGTAACAGTTGTTCGCCTCCAGCCAGCCTTTGAATTCAGCGATTTTTCCAGGCGCACTCAGCTCCCTCGCCGCCTGCTCGCTGAGGCGAAGACCAATGCCATAAGGCTTGCCGCTACTAACGCGATCTTTGACCCGCAGCGTGTATTCCTTCAGCCCACGCCAAGTCTCCTCCCACGTTTCGCCGCGATGGATGTTGGTGCAGTAGCCGAGATGGATGCCGTGATTGAGAAGCATCTGCCAGCGTGCAAAGAGCACGGCGCACGTCAATCAATCGTCAGGCAAGAATCCCGACTTGTCGGAAAGTCCCTAGCCTGCTTGCATCGTGACGGCCATGAAAATCCAACCAGGCATCACCGTCGTCAAAAACGGCCAACTCGTCGATGGCACGGGCAAGCCCGCCATTCCTAACGCCACCGTGATCGTTCAAGACGGTCGAATCACTTATGCTGGCTCTACTGAAGCTGCGCCGCAGACACCGCCCGATGCGCGTATCATCGACGCCAAAGGCGGCACGATCCTGCCTGGGCTCGTCGAGGCTCACTTCCACGCCACTTACTTCAACATTCAGGAACTGCAGGACCTCGACATCAAATACCCTGTCGAATACGTCAGCATGCTGACCGCCGTGAATGCGAAGCTAGCACTCGAGTGTGGCTACACAGCAGCGCGCAGCGGCGGTTGCCTTTTCAATGTCGATGTCTGGCTCAAGAAGGCCATCGAGAACGATCTCATCGCCGGTCCACGTCTCGCCACCTCGGGTCGCGAGATTTGCAGCGCGGGCGGTTTGATGGATTGGAACCCTGAGTTCCGCAAAATCGGCATGGAAGGCCTCGTCTTCATCATCAACGGCGTCGAGGACGCTCGCAGCGCTGTGCGTGCGCTCGTCAAAGACGGCATCGAATGGGTGAAGACCTATCCCACCGGCGATGCCGCGTCGCCTGACACGAATGATCATCACACGCTGTGCATGAACTTCGACGAGATGAACGCCGTGGTGCAAACGGCGCACAATCACAAACTCAAGGTCACCGGCCACTGCCGCGCTACCGAAGGCATCAAGAACGCACTCCGCGCCGGATACGACTGCATCGAGCATGGCACCTTCATCGACGATGAAGGCCTGGAACTGCTCTTGAAGCGCGATGTGCCCTGCGTTCCCGCGCTCTACTTTGAAAAAGCCAGCATCCTGCGGGGCCCCGAGTTCGGCCTGCCGCAAAGCGTCATCGACGGCCATCAAGAAACGCTCGATGGCGGCACCGCTTCCGCATTGCGCATCCTCCGCGCCGGTGGCCGCATCGGACTTGGCGGCGATTACGGCTTCGGCTGGAACCCGCACGGCGACTACGCCCGCGAGATCACCTTCTTTGTCAAAGACGTCGGCTTCACACCACTGGAGGCCATCATGTGCGCCACCAAAACCGGCGCCGAGATCATGGGCCGCAGCCACGAATTCGGCACCATCGAGACAGGCAAACTTGCCGACCTCCTCATTGTCGATGGCGACGTGCTCAAAGACATCGCTCTCCTCGAAGACCGCAGCCGCTTCATCGCCGTGATTCAAGGCGGCGTCATCAAAGCCGGCCAACTCACCCGCACCGAACACACTTGGGATAATGCGACTAAAATGGGATGACTCCTGCACCCTGGTCGCGTTTAAAACTGCTCACTCTTTCGCCATGCTCTTTCGTCTTCTCTTATTCCTTCTTTTCGTTGGCGCACTCTCCGCCGCCGATCTCTTCGACAAATCCAACCTCGCCGCGTGGTGCATCGTGCCGTTTGACGCGAAGAAGCGCGGCCCGGAGGAACGTGCGGCAATGCTGGAGAAGATGGGCGTCAAAAAATTTGTTTATGACTACCGCGCCGAGCACATCCCACAGTGGAACGACGAACTGAACGCACTCAAGAAGCATCACATCGAGCTGATGGGCTGGTGGTTTCCAGGCGCGATCAATGACGAGGCAAAAAAGGCACTCGAGCTTTTCAAACGCTTCGATGTTCATCCCCAGCTTTGGATCAGCGGCGGCGGTGGCGCGATTCCGGTGAAGGATGAGGCGGACCAAAACAGCCGCATCGAGAAAGAGATCGCTCGTTTCAAACCGATCTGCGAGGCCGCTGTGCCCTTCGGTTGTTCAGTCGGCATCTACAATCACGGCGGCTGGGGCGGCGAGCCGGAAAACATGATCGCGGTCTGCGAGGGGCTGAAGGCACAGGGTATCAAGAACATCGGCATCGTTTACAACCTCCACCACGGTCACGGCCATCTCGATCGTCTTGCCAAAGTGCTACCGCGCATGCTGCCACACCTGCTCTGTCTTAACCTCAACGGCATGGACATCGACGGCGATGCCAAGGGCCGCAAGATCCTCCCGCTCGGCGTTGGCACCGAAGACGTGAAGGTGCTGCGCATCATCCGCGCCAGCGGCTACAGCGGCCCCATCGGCATCCTCAATCACACCAACGAAGACGCCGAGGGCCGCCTGCTCGACAATCTCGA
>JBEBGU010000662.1:0-3239 GCA_040081325.1 Prosthecobacter sp. | reverse complement strand
TCTCCTGCTCCATGATCGCCTGCGAGTCGCCATTGATGCTGACCTTGCCTTTGCTCATCACGCGAGCGAACCACGGCAGACGAAAGTGATACTTCGGCTGCCCCAAAGCGTGCTCCACTGCCTTCACCACGCCCCCTTCGCCATACCAGCCGTCCCAGCGAATGGCTCCGACGATGGGTGGCTCATTAGCCGCGAGCGTTGCCGCCAGTGAACTGAGCAACAACGCGAGCAAAGTGAGAAGTCGTTTCATCGGAAGAGCGGATCAACGCTGAACCTCGTCCTTGCTCATCATCGCGTGCAATTTGTCCGCGAAAAGCCGCCCCAGATCGACTTGGCCCTGCGCGGTAAAGTGGACCTCGTCGTCACCGACTTCGAGCGCATCGCAATCGACGAACTCCGAGCCGGCTTCTTGGGCCTGACGCACCAGATTGTCGAAGGGGAACTTCTCCTTCGGCTGCCCGGCACGCAGGCGACTGCACACGAAGAGCAGGTTCGGCGTTTGCAGGTCTTTTCGCGCCGCCTGAATCCAGGCTTGCAGATTCGCGGCATACGCCTCGGCCTTCTTTGGGTCCTTCGAGTCGCCCGATCCTTGCACCATGATCACACCGATGATCGTGATCGGCCGCGCCTTGCGTGCCGCCTCCACTTTGCGAATGAACTCCCAGTAGAGCGAATCCGGCGTCGCGGGCGACCACACGGTGTCAAGGCTCGTGCCATGCGATGAATGCTTGATGATGCCGATCGTGCGCCCGAGCTTCTCGCTCATGCTCGCGGCAAAAGACAGCTCGGAGCCAAAGCCCCGCTTGTTCATCTTCTCCGCCGACAACGGCAGCCACTGCGTCCCATCAAAGAACAACGCCTTCGCCTGCTCGCCCTTCAGCTCCATCGGCAACTCCTCCAGCTTCGAGCGCCCTCCACTCATGTTGCTGCCACCCACGCAGAGGAAAACCGGCAAACGATCTTCCGCCGCTGAGACTTCGGTTGGCATGAAAACAACCCACTGAGCGAGCAGGAGAACGGCGAGGGACAGGATGGTGGGCTTCATGGGTTGTGCATCATCAACGCCGAGTAGGCACTGTTGTCTCACGCAACTTCGCCAGCTTTCATTCGTTGCTTCAAAGCCACCATGGTCCTTATCTGCCAATCGTGACTGCACAAAAGATTGCAGAAAGTGCAATGTAATGTGCGGTCGAAGGGCGCCTGAAATCGGAATCAATAGCCTAGCTTCAGTTTCTGCGCCTCGGCAGCAAGCTCGTCGAGCACTGCAAGCCGTGCTTCCTTCTCACGCTGCTTGTCGGTCAGCACATCGGTGCCAGCCATCCTAGAGTTGCCCGACAAATCACCGGTTTGATTGTTGTCTCGATCCAGGTTGAGCCCGCGACCATCGCTGGGTTGGCAAGAGCTGAATATGGTTTGCTGCTTTTGAATAGGCTTCATGAGTTCATTCCACTGCTTGCTCACCAAAGAGGAGAGTCGGCAAGTCGAGAGCGTTTTACTGGTATCGCCGAACCCCAGTAACGGTCAACGACTCGCTGAACCAGCTCCTCGAACCAAGCTGGTGCATTCGGCGCCACATGCACTGCTTGGATGAGTTGCTTCAGATCGCACGGAATCAATTCGCCCCCTGTTTGGTTGTGCGGAACGCTTCGCTTTGACTGAAGTGCAGCTAGATCACCGAGAGGCTTCAAGATGCGGAGTTCCTGTTCGTGCTCGAAGGAAAGCCGTTTGAACATGAATGGCGCGAGCGGATTGCTTTCAGGAATCCACTGCTTCTGGTAGTCCACATAGCGGACCATGCCGATTCGAGCATCTGAAGGCAAAATCGCAGAAAGCCGCTCATAGGTCGTCTGAATGCACACAGCCTCTTCGGTGCGTGCATAGAGCTTCCACATGCCAGCCGATTCGTGATTGCTGACGTGCCAGCAACTTGCCCCGACCCACTCGCGCAGCTTCTCGACGATCTCAGTGACACTAAAACTGCCAGTCAGGTGCAGGTGCTTCCGCACTAGGGGACGTAGTTCTTGGTTTACCGGGCTAAACGATCCTTCAAACGGATCGTCTAGCTTGTCGATTCGGGAAAGGAAGACGCCTTGTTGCTCAAACATCCAAACAAACTTCGTGAAGTCCATGTAGCGCCATACTTTGGCCTCCGGCTCAGCTGGGGGGAGGAACAATGAGATGGGCGCTCTGTGATCTTCGACTGGAGTGACACCACGCGCCTGGTTTCGAACTCTGAGGGACTCATCATGCAGTTTCTTCAAGCGATACTCAGCCATCTTTTCCCGGTGAAAGGATTCTGCATCTTCTCGAGCCTCCTCTTCGCTTGCATAATTGCTTATCAGAAACCCGCGATACATCCGGCGGCCATCATCTGTGTAATATGAGGCTCGCCACATGGGATACTTTTTCACTCCATTGCGATCATCATCGAGATATCTCATGACTCCCTTGGAATTGCCCTCGTCGAAAAATCCGCCTTTACCGGCACGCGTTCCATAAACCTGATCTGAAGCTGCAAACTCCTCTTCGAATGCGTCTCTCAGTGCCATCGCAAACCG
Organism: Prosthecobacter sp.; assembly: GCA_040081325.1. Classification (GTDB taxonomy): domain Bacteria; phylum Verrucomicrobiota; class Verrucomicrobiia; order Verrucomicrobiales; family Verrucomicrobiaceae; genus Prosthecobacter. The sequence continues at coordinate 681 of JBEBGU010000662.1, read as the reverse complement.
GAGAGATTTTTGTTCACCACCATATTTCTTCCAAGGTATGCCTGCATTGATCGGCTTGAGGCCTTTCATGTTGTAAGTCACCTGCCAGCAGCGCGTGACAGAGCCACCGTCAGGCTTTGGCCAGACGACACGGCGAATGTTTCTTTGCGGACCTGATTTCGGAGTGTGGCGCATTTGATTTGATCGTTGGAGTTTGGACGACCCCAGCTGCGACTAAGAGCCCGACACCTCAAACAACGTCATCGTCCGCGCCATGACGTCATGCACGAAACTGAGCGGCACTTTGCAGATGGGTTGCCACTTACGCTCGTTCCAGTCTTGAGAGCGGACGTGATCACAGAGAACGACACCACCCACGGGCAGGCCAGCCGGGACGGCGAGTTCGAAGGGGTAGCCTTTGACCTTGCTGGTGATGGGGCAGAAGACGGCAAGGCCGGTCTTCTCGTTGTAGCGGGTGTGGCTGAGAACGATGGCGGGGCGGCGTCCGGCCTGCTCGCGGCCTGCCTGAGGATCGAATACTAACCAGCCGATGGTGCCAAGCTCCGGCACGGGCGGAGTTTTGGCCTTCATGACGGGAGAACCTCCCGACCTACATCTGCACCCCAGTCCGTCGCGGGATGGAGGTTTTCGGGTGTCACCTGACTGAGCAGGTCGTCGAGGCTGATCTTCTTCGGAGCCGCC
>JBEBGU010000661.1:0-3248 GCA_040081325.1 Prosthecobacter sp. | reverse complement strand
GGCGGTGCCGTAGGGCTCGGAGGTGTCGAATGGCTTGTAGAAGCTGCGCACAGCGGCCCAGTAGTCGCTGAACTCTTGCAGCGCCTCGACATCGAGTCCGGTGTCGCGCGGCGTGTTCTGCATCGCGGCGACGATGGAGTTCAAGTTCGGCTGCGAGGTGCCGCCGGACATGGAGGCGATGGCGGCATCGCAGACATCGACACCGGCTTCGGCGGCCTCGATGATGCTGGCGGCGTTCAGGCCGCTGGTGTCATGCGTGTGGAAGTGGATCGGGATGCCGACTTCATCTTTGAGCGCTTTGACCAGTTTCTTGGCGGCAAAGGGACGCACGAGACCGGCCATGTCTTTGATGCACAGCATGTGCGCGCCCATCTTCTCCAGCTCCTTGGCGAGGCGGACGTAGTATTTGAGGTCATACTTGTCGCGCTTCGGATCGAGGATGTCGCCCGTGTAGCAAAGGGTGCCTTCGCAGATGGACTTCGTGTCTTCACGCACAGCCTGCATGGCGGCGGTGAGGTTCGGCAGGTAGTTCAGCGAATCAAAGATGCGGAAGATGTCCATGCCGTTCTCGGCGGCATGTTTGATGAAGCCCTTCACCACGTTGTCGGGGTAGTTGGTGTAACCGACGGCATTGCTGCCACGGAAGAGCATCTGCAAAAGAATGTTAGGCACTCGGGCACGGATGTCGCGCAGACGAGCCCATGGGTCTTCACGGAGGAAGCGCATGGTCACGTCGAAGGTGGCGCCGCCCCACATTTCCAAAGAGAACAGGTCCGGCGTGCGACGCGCCACGGCATCTGCCACGGTGGTCATGTCAAAGGTTCTCATGCGCGTGGCCAGCAGTGACTGATGCGCGTCACGCATCGTGGTGTCCGTGATCAGAAGTTTTTTCTGTTTGGCGATCCAGTCTTTGCAGAACTTCTCAGGCCCCATCTCGGTGAGTAGCTGCTTGGTGCCATTCGCGGGTGCGATGCGGTGATCCCATTTCGGAATCGGAGGTGCGGTGAATGCCTTGCTGATCTGGTGACCTTTGGCGAATGGGTTGCCGTTGACGATGGTGTCGGCCAGGTAGTTCAGCAGCTTGGTGGCGCGGTCTTTGCGGGCGACAAACTTGAGCAAGTCTGGATTGTTGTCGATGAAGCGCGTGGTGGCCTGACCAGCTTTGAACTCCTCGTGATGCACCACGTTCATGAGGAACGGGATGTTGGTCTTCACGCCACGGATACGGAACTCACGCAGGCCGCGGTCCATGCGGTCGAGCGCCTGCTGATAGGTGCGGGCAAAGACGGTCATCTTCACGAGCATGGAATCATAATAGGGCGTGATGACCGAGTTGGTCGCGCCCATCGCGCCGTCGAGACGAACGCCGAAACCGCCGGGGCTGCGGTAGTTGAGGATCTTGCCAAAGTCGGGCGTGAAGCCGTTCTCGGGATCTTCTGTGGTGATGCGGCACTGGATGGCGAAACCGCTCTTCTCGATCCTCTCCTGCGGAGGCAGCCCGAGCGGCTCCTCATGCATCTGATAACCCTGAGCGATGAGGATCTGGCTGCGCACGATGTCGATGCCGGTGATCTCCTCGGTCACGGTGTGCTCCACCTGGATGCGTGGATTCATCTCGATGAAATACCACTCGCCTGTCTCGTGATCGACGAGGAACTCGACGGTCCCGGCGTGCGTGTAGTTCACCTCACGGGCCAGCTTCACCGCCGCCTCACACAGGCCGTCGATGACGCTCTGCTTCACGCCATAGCTCGGTGCCTGCTCGATCACCTTTTGATGACGGCGCTGCACGGAGCAGTCGCGCTCATGCAGGTGCAAAACGGTGCCGTGTTTGTCCGCGAGGATCTGCACTTCGATGTGCTTGGCCTTGCCGACGAATTTTTCCAGGAACACCGCGCCATTGCCAAAGGAGCGCAGCGCTTCTGTCTGCGCTTCATCAAGCAGCTTTTCCAAATCCTTGGCCTCACGCACCACACGCATCCCGCGACCGCCGCCGCCGAAGGCTGCTTTGATGATCAGGGGAAAGCCGATCTTCTTCGCAGCAGCGATGGCTTCTTTGCGATCACTAACGGGCTCGTCCGTGCCTTCGAGGATGGAGACCTTGAGCTTGCGGGCGATGTTTCGCGCGGCGGTCTTGTCGCCCATCATGTCGAGAATTTTTGCTTCGGGTCCGATGAAGATGATGCCAGCGTCCGCGCAGGCCTGAGCGAAAGCTGGGTTCTCGCTGAGGAAGCCGTAACCCGGATGGATGGCGTCCACGCCTTTCTCTTTCGCGATGGCGACGATGCCCTCGATGTCGAGATAGGCACCGAGAGGCCCTTTGGCTTTGTTTAACTCATAAGCTTCATCTGCCTTGAAGCGGTGCGGGCAAAAGCGGTCCTCTGCCGCGTAGATTCCCACCGTTTTCAAACCCAGCTCAGTGGCCGCACGCATGACGCGAATGGCGATTTCAGAGCGGTTCGCGACCATCAGTTTTTTGATGGGGCGGATCGTGGAGGCGGCGGCGGGTTTCTTGGGCATGGCGGTTGGTTGGTGAAAGGGGCTGGGCGTCTGGGAGGCTGAAGTAAGCGGGCGATTTTCCACGGCAAGCAGGGCTTTGCAAGACATGAAGCGGCTTGCTAGCTTCTAAGGATTGGATAAAATAGGAAGTATGAAAAACTACACGGCAATTGTGCACGCGGGTGAGCCTGATGAGGGCGGCTTTTGGGCTACTTGTTTAGAGGTTCCTGGAGCTAATGGACAAGGTGAAACGAAGCAGGACTGCATGAGCGATTTAGCCAAGGCGATCAAAATCATTATTGAGATGAATCGAGAAGAAGCTTTCCGAGATGATCCGCATGCCATTGAAGCAGAGCTAGCATTAGCATGAAACGTCGCGAACTGATCCGTCATCTGGAAGAGCATGGATGCATGATTCATCGCGAAGGTTCCAGTCATACGATCTACACAAGAGCTAACTCCGGTCACAAAGAAGCCATCCCGAGGCACTCTGAAATCAAGCGGCATTTAGCGCGAAGCATTTGCCGCAATCTCAATGTTCCCGTGCCCAAGGGCGCATGATGATCAGCTTAAAGCACGGCCCTTGGTTTCAGGTGCAAACCAGATGAGCACCATCCCCACGAGGTAGATGCATGACAGGACGGAGTAGGCGTTCGATTCCATCTGGAATTGCGTGAGGTTATCGCCAGCGAATAGCCGGGTCAGGTTGGCCAGTTGTAGCGCGCCAATGGCTGCAACGAGGCGACCGA
>JBEBGU010000660.1:0-3253 GCA_040081325.1 Prosthecobacter sp. | reverse complement strand
CACGCCAATAACCTCCACAGCAGGCAGACAGGCTTTCAGCTCTTTGCCCCATTCGCCGTAACCGCAGCCCACATCAAGAACGCGCTGAGGCATGTGAGCCGTCACCAGATCAATAGCCTCGTGACCATGATTCGAGTGCCCATATTTTACATGGGCAGGGCTGGCATAAATGCCTTTGTATTTGTCGAGTTCGGTCATGGTGCGGAGGATGACGGAGGCGTGCTACTTGGTGGCGTTGAGCTTGGCGGAGTCGATGACGGCGGCGTGCTGCTCGGCGGTGTTGAGCTTGGCGGAGTCGAGGACGGCGGTGTGCTGCTCGGTGGGGTTGAGCTTGGCGGAGTCGATGACGGCGGTGTGCTACTCGGTGGCGTTGAGCTTGGCGGAGTCGATGACGGCGGAGTCGCTGCCCAGTTACCCACAATCACAATCTTCCCATCCGCCTGCTCAGTGATGCCATTCACGCGGCCATTGACCTCACTCGTGAATCCAGCGTCTAGCGATCCGACTGAAGACAGCCGACCTAGCCACTCCTGAGGACTCCCGTTTATTGTGGCAAAGTCGCCACCGATGAGTATGTCACCACTGGCCAGCAAATGCAGGCAGTGCACCGTCCCATCCGTGGACGGATTGGCCGCGTTCAGCGTGCCATCTGCATTCAGCAGGGCGATGTTGTCTCTCGTCACCGCACCCACAGTGCTGAAGTCACCACCGATCCACATCTTCCCATCTGGAAGCACCGAGATCGCATGCACCGGCCCATTCACATTGGGGTTAAAGCCCGCGTCCAGCGTGTCGTCCGCATTCAGTCGAGCGATGTTGTTGCGCGTGCTGCCATCCACATCCGTGAATACACCACCCAAGATCAACTCACCATCAGGCTGGTAAGCCAGCGCCATGATGGTGCCGTTGACGGGCACATTAAAAGTCCAGTCCACTGCGCCCGCTGCATAAGGGTTTTGTGAGCTGCCAGTCAGGTTGATCTCAAACGGGTTCTCGTCTGAGTCTGTGCTGCTGATACTCAGCACCGCCGTGCGGGCCGCAGATGCATCAGGCCTTTCCTCCGGGTCGAAACGCAGCGTGAAATATTGATAGCCCGCCGCCGCGATCTCACTGGCGCTGAGAGCGCTCGTCACTGTCCAATCCCCCGCATTCGTGCCAGAGATACTGAGCGCCAGTCCGCGCAGTGTTGCATTGCCTGTATTTCGCAATTTAAACACCTTGCTCACTGATCCCGTGGTGACAGTTCCAAAAGCTACGGCGCCGCCGGTCGCGATGTTCGTTCCCGCCGGTTGTTCCAGCGCGATCTCTGGCGCGCTGCCGATCCCGGTCAAGGTGACCTCGACCTCTTCGGCATCGCTCGTGATCGTCAATGTGGCCGAGATGGATGAAAGCGCTGTCGGTGTGAACCGCAGTTCCACATTGCCACTCACACCCGCTGCCAGCTCAACGGCTGGATCGTCAATGCCGAACACCGCATCGCCTGCGCCCGTGATCACCGCAGCGATCTCACGCACGGTGATCATGCCCACGCTCGCCAGCTCCAGAGTGATGCGGCCCGTCGTGCCAATCTCAATCAAACCAAAGTCAATCGTGTCTCCAGTCGCCACCGCCACACCATTCACCCGCGCTTCCAGCTCAGGCAACGGACTGCCCATAATCACAAGCGTGTTACTTGTCAGCGCCGGGTAAGTCGTCGGTCCCACGGTGTAGGAGTTCGTGCGCACTCGCACAAAGTAGGGTTGCCCGCGCTCCAGTCCCGTGATCGTCGTCCAGGTATCCACCGGGCTGTTACTCACTGGCGTCACTGTCTTGTCACGGAACCCGGTCAGGAATCCGCGCTCAAACTCAGCATCAATCGCCACATCGATCTTGCTCACGACCGCCGCTGCAGCTCCTGCAGCCGGTGTCCATGCCACCTGCACACTGGTCGCCAGTGCGGCAGCACGTTGCGTCAGATCCAGCCCACTGCTACGGCCTGGGCCATCGGGCGCATCCACATAGAGCAGCTCGGTGACAAAAGCGCCATCCTCGCGAAACACATCCACATCCACGAGCCTGGATTCTGGCCAGAACATTGGCGATGATGCCGGGAAGTATTGAGCAAACCCTGAATCGTAAAAGAGATAGGCTTGGCGCAAACAGGGCTCGCATTGCACCGTGAGATTCTTCCCCCGGAAATCAATGCTCCGCTCAAGCAGTGGCACCGGCACCGGAATGTCAGGGGACACCTCAGGCGCGCTATCCGTGTTCCACGCAGGATCGCCCCCAAAGATTGGCTCCTTGGTCGTGTAGCGCTTCACACGCGTGATCTTGCATTCGCCGTTGTAGTCCTCACAGCGGAACACCTTCGTCACCATCCAGTCGATCACGCGACTATAGACGCTGCTGCTATCTTCATTCACCGGGTAAAGCCCGATGTAAGCCAGCACCTTGGGCCAGAAGTGCGGTTTGACGCCACGATTGATGATGACCTTCCGCCCCTTCACCATGCTGCCTTTGCCGCCGGATGCCTTGCGTGTGACAAGCCAGCCATGAGAGGCATTGATGCCTTCATACGTCGCCACCTCGCCGGTCGCTGTGATGGTATGACCCAGCGTGCCACGCGGCACGAGCGCCCGCGTCACAGTCCGCAGTTCACCGGTTTCCTGATCAATCTCCTCAGACCTGAGCGGATGCGTCGTGTCGTAATAGTCGTGGATGACTTCGATGAACAAACCATCAAAAGGCATCGGCATCTTGTTGGTGCGATGCCCCGTGAAGGTCCAACTGTAAGCACCGCCAAACGTCGGCATCTGCCCGTTCGGAATCGTCGGCACCGTGCCGGCCGTGTAGTAGGCAGAGCGCAAGACAACCCAGGTGAAGCTCAGACGCGGCAGATCATCGCCCAGCGCCTGCGCACGCTCCGCATTATACTTCCACTGCTCTTCACGAGTCTTCAGGTAGTAGGCACGCTGACCTTTCGATCCCGCTGGCTCGCAAGCCGCAAACAAGTAGCCCGCATACTTCCCCTGCGGATGCGCCGCGCCAGGAACAAGCTTCTTCGCCGCTTCATGCGTGACTTCTTCGAACACGATGAAGTCCATCGCCGCCGACACGAACTGTGTCTGCCACCGCAGCTTGTCTCCTGGAAGGTCTTCTGGCATGTTATTTCAGCTTCCCGATGTATTGACGCAGATCGTTATTTCGATTCAGCCAGCCTTTGAGAAACTTGGCCAGACGCCCCTTGGCGATGCTCCGGTAATGCAGCTCCGTG
>JBEBGU010000659.1:0-3254 GCA_040081325.1 Prosthecobacter sp. | reverse complement strand
CAGGAAAAGGAATCCAAGGTGCTGGTCATCTCTCGCGACGGTCGTGATAATTCCGCCACGATTCATCAGGACGCGGATGTCTATCGCGTCCGCATCGAAGTGGGTCAAACCGTGACCCATGAAGTCAAAAAGGGACGCGGCCTCTGGTTCCAACTCATCAAAGGCAGCGTCACCACTCAGGGCAGCACACTGCAACCTGGGGACGCGCTGAGCTCGGAGGATGAAGGCACACTTTCTTTCACCGCCCCGGCAACTGCTGAAGCCCTGCTCTTTGATCTTGGCTAATCTCCATCCGCACCTTCATCATCAACCGTCATTCAAATAAACCACTCTCTACACACCTTATGAAACTCATCTCAAACATCGCCGGAGCACTGCTGGGCCTTCTCTTCATCGTCTTCGGACTGAACTTCTTCCTGCACTTCATCCCCATGCCTCCCGGACCACCGGAAGGCTCACCGCCCGCGCTCTTCATGGCGGCTTTGTATCCCACCGGTTATCTGGCCTTTGTGAAAGTGCTGGAGATCCTCGGCGGAGTCCTGACCGCTGTGCCAAAGACTCGTAACATCGGCCTGCTCTTCCTGGGTCCGATCATCGTGAATATCCTCTGCTTTCACGTTTTCCTAGCCAAAGGTGGTTATTTTGCTCCTCCGATCCTGCTGATCACCGCCCTCTCCGCCTTCCTTCTCTGGTCGGGTCGCCGTGCCTTTGCGGGCCTGCTTAAAGCGTAAGTCCAGCGATGCGCTGCATGACTTCGTCTGCCACGGTTTGATACAGGTCACGTCCGCGTGCTGAGGCACCGACGAGATCAGGCTGATACTTCTGGCCGATGACGAGCGTGACTTGCGTGGGGATGGGGAACTTCCCCCCGCGAGGCAGTGACTCAAAGGTGCCAAAGATGCGAACAGGCAGCACCGGCGCACCGGTCTTGGCCAGGAAGAGGCCGACGCCGGCTTCGGCTTTTTGAAGCTTCCCGTCAGAGCTGCGCGTGCCTTCGGGGAACATCAGGATCTTCTTGCCGGACTTCAGCAGGCGGATGGTGGTCTTCAAACCTGAAGTGTCTGGCTTATCACGGTCCACCGGGATTGTTTGCCAGTCGCGCATGACCAGACCGATGAGTGGATGATCAAAGAGTGTCTTGCGGGCAAAGAAGTGCAGCGGTTCATGGAAGGCCTGCCCGATGAATGGCGGATCGAGAAAGCTGACATGATTGGCCGCGATGATGGCTGGACCATCGAAGTGCAAGTTCTCGGAGCCGATGATTCGGAAATCAAAAAATCCTCTCGCGAGTTCGCGGAAGATGGTGTGACCGAGCCAGTAGGTGAAATGCATGAAGGGAGCCTGAAACTCAGGGAAGACGATTCAAAACTGCTTCGACGGCCTGCTCTAAAGTCAGAAGGCTATTGTCGATGACGATGGCTCCCTCGGGGATCACGAGGGGTGAAGTCTTGCGTGTGCTGTCGAGCCGATCCCGCTCAGCGACCTGATCTGTGTGGCCTTGAGCGCGGCGGCGGCTAGCGCGGACTTCTTCACTGGCGTCGATGTAGAACTTCAATGGGCTGTCGGGAAAGACGACGCTGCCGATGTCACGCCCTTCCATGACTAGCGGGCCGAGTGCGGCGAGCGCGCGCTGATCAGACACGAGACGATCACGCACCTCAGAGACACGTGCCACCAGTGACACACCGCGATTCACGGGATCACTGTTGAGATCCTCTTGAGTGAGCACACGCCCCTTAATAGAGACCTGTGTTTGGCCATCGACCACGGGTGAATCAATCGTGATGCTAGCGGCTGCCTGCCTCACGGCCTCTTGATCGTTTGGATCAATACCCGTCTGAAGCACTGCCCAAGTCATGGCCCGGTACATGTTTCCAGTGTTCACATAGATCGCTCCGCGCCTCTGGGCGACGATGCGTGCGACACTGCTTTTACCTGAGGCGGCAGGACCGTCGATGGTGATGATTTGCATGTGATATTGATTCGTCATTCTGCGTGCCTCAATCTTCCAGCGACCGGACGTGATACTCGTGACAGCACTTGGATCGGAGCCGCCCCGGTGTCGCCTTTGATGAAGAGACTCAGGTCGTGCTCAAAGCCGGGGTAGCTGGTGCCGATGCACTCGGAGCCTTCGACGATCGTTTCGCCATCGGCAAACAAGCCGGCAATGGCAAAGGCCATGGCGATGCGGTGATCGTGATAAGTCGTGATGGTAGCCCCATGCAGTTTAGCTCCACCGATGATCTCCATGCCGTCCTCATACTCGATGACTTCCACGCCCATGCGGCGCAAGTTTTCGGCGACAGCCGCGATGCGGTCCGTCTCCTTCACTCGCAGTTCTTTAGCGTCCTTGATCAAAGTATTCCCACGGGCCAAAGCCGCAGCCACAGCGAGGATCGGCAGCTCGTCGATCACGTTGGGGATCTCAGCTCCGCCGATCACGGTGGCATTGAGTTCACCACCTTTGACGATGATGTTGCCACGCGGTTCGCCATCGCCGGATGACTCAGAGTGGGTGATGTGCGCCCCCATGCGCAGCAGCACATTGATCACACCCGTGCGGGTCGCATTCAGGCCCACATTTTTTAAAGTGATCTGCTGACCTGGGCTTGCCGCCGCAGCGACCATCCAAAAAGCCGCACTCGAAATGTCACCGGGCACGATGATGTCTTTGGCGCATGGCACCTGACCTCCGTAAACCGAGACCGCATTGCCATCGCGCAGCCATTTCACGCCGAAGTGAGACATGATGCGCTCCGTGTGATTTCGCGTCGCCACAGGCTCGATCACGGTCGTCTTACCCGGAGCAAACATACCCGCGAGGAGAATGGCACTCTTCACCTGAGCACTCGCCATTGGCAGCGTGTAATTGATCGCATGAAGACTGCCGCCCGTGATTTTCAGCGGTGCACAAATTTTGTCACCCTGACCTTCGACCTTAGCACCCATCAGGCTGAGCGGATCAGCCACGCGCTTCATCGGGCGCTTTGACAGAGAGGCATCCCCAAACATTTCAGCACTGAAATCCTGCCCCGCGAGGATGCCTGAAAGCAGGCGGATCGTCGTGCCCGAATTACCACAGTCGATCGGCCCAGTCGGTGCCTTGAGCTTGGGGCCAGTGCCCGTGATCGCCAGCTTCACCAGACCAACACCATCGAGTTCCTCCAGCGGCTCCACGACAGCTCCCATCGCCTGCATCGCCTTCACCGAGCAGAGGCAATCTTCGCTCGGCAGGAAGCCCTCAATGATGGTGG
>JBEBGU010000050.1:0-12202 GCA_040081325.1 Prosthecobacter sp. | reverse complement strand
TTGAGTTCGAGGACGCCGTTCTCGGCGGCGTAGTGGCCGCTGCCTTCACTGCGCTTGCCGTTGGCGTCCTGGATTTCGATCTCGACGGGCACGACCGCTTTCAAAAGAGCGGCGTCAGTGGTGGCGAGCGTGGCTTTGATCGTGACCATGTTGCCGCAGGTGGCGGTCGCGGGGACATCGAGCGTGAGGCTGAGCAGGGGCTTCGGCGTGATCATGAAGATGCGGCCATCACCTGGGCCAAGATCGACCTGCCAGCTCATCTCAGTTTCAGCGCTGCGTTTGGGAACAAGCAGGGAGCGGCGGGTTAGGTCGTACACATTCGCGCTGTCTTGATGCAAAGTTAGTTTGCCGCTGGAAGGCAGGCCGTTTTCCATCACGAGGCCGTGCTGGCCGACATAGGTGCCGGGCTCGCGCTGGTCATTGATGACGAAGACATACAGCGCATCACCAAAGCGGCGGGTGCGCACGATGATCTCGGGATTGTCACAGGTGAGCTTGGGCGACCAGCCGAGACTCTTCATCTTGTCGGGCAACGTTTGCGCGAGCGCGAGCACAGTGGCCTTGTCCTTGGCAGCGTTCTTCACGCGCTTGAAACTGGGCACGGTCACGTCGGCCTTGAGGGCAGGGCAGAGGAACTCATCGGCGATGATCTTGCCGCCCTTCTTCTGCCATTCGAGCAGGCGCGTGACAATGCCTTGCGACAGCACATCGCACTCGGGCATGAGCAGCACTTTGCGACCGCTGAGGCCGCCTTTGAGCAGCGTCTCTTCAAACAGAATGTCCGTCTGCACATGAGCGTGCTGCATGGCCTGCCAGAGATCGGCGGACCAACCATTGTTGCTGCCGTAGCCACCACGGCGCGCGAACATCTGGGAGGTGAAGCTTTCCAGCAAAGCCACATCAGACCGCTCATCGGGGATGCTCATGAGCGTGGGTCCGAGTGGCTCCACGACTTCGCGGATGAGTTGTTGCAGGACGGGCGCGGTGTTCGGATTCGTGAAACGATAGGCGCTGGTGCTGCCTGGATCATCGACGAGTGACTGCCAGCCGTGATACATGATGCCCTGGATGGGGCGCGAGATCTTGGTCCAAAAGGCCTCCTTCAAATGCATGGGCGCGATGGTGATGTAGGCGGCATCAGGGTCATGATCCTGCCAGGGCACTGGTGTAGCCGCGCCTGCCAAGGCGTGGCTGCCGGGATCGACCACGCCCTGGGGGGCGCGGCTACTGGGCGCCGTCTGGGAGCGATACCAGATGAGCTGCGTCATCTTCATCACACGCTGGTTTTTCCCACTCGCTGCACTCATGGCAAAGAGCTGATCGGTGGCGAGCCCGATGCGCTGGGGATCTGGGTAAGTGTAGGTCCAATGCGAAAGCACATCCACACTGCCGCCCGCGCCGCTGATGCTCGGCTGGCGCACGGCTGGATCAAAGAAGGTCCAAAGATCGCGTCTGCCAGAGCTTTTGACGCCTTTGCTCAAGGCGCTGTGCAGGCCATTCCAGCCATCGCCCACGGTCCAGAACCAGCGGTAGTATTTCAGGATCGGATGATCATCGGGGATCACATGGTTCGCGGGGAAGTCCTTCAGCTTCGTGTAGTCCACGCCCCATTTGTTTGTGACCTCCGCCGGGATTTCAGCACTGGCAAACTTGCGGTAGTTCTCCACATCCACCGGATTAAAGGAGGGCGTGCTGCTGTCACGCACCTCACTGTCGATCAGTGCGGTGGTGAAGGCAGGATGATCGCCATAGGTCTTCGCCATGCTCTGGCCCACGGTTTGAAAGAAGGGCGCGAACTCTGGGGTCGATGCGCAGATGTCCTGTCGCGCGTAAACCTTTCCCGCGCGGTCCACTCGCAGGTTCTTCGGGTCACTCATCAGCGCACTCGCCGGTGATAGACTGGCCACGACGCTAAGCCCGTGCTTCAAAGCCTCATCCAGCGTGCCGCGATTGCGGGCGATGTATTCGGGCGCGCCTGCGGGGAGCTGTTTTTTCTGCACCCACATATCCCCGCTGCCAGCATCTCGCAGCCCGATGAAGTGCGTGAAGCCGATGTCTTTTAACTGTGCGATGTCATCGCCACTCGCGCCCCACATGATCACCGGCATTCGTGGTGAGAGACGCGGCACGATCTCAAACTCCGCGCTCTGCTCCGTGGCATAGCCGGTGGATTCAAAGCGGGCGCGCAGGGTGTAGTGATCAGGTTTGAGTACAGTGCTCACGGTGTACTTCGCTGAATGCGCTTTGCCGGGAACGAGATCGGGCAGGATGAACTCCTCGTCCTTGCCGCCGAAACTCAGCTTCAGTTTCGCGCCCTTCAGCGTTTCGCGGCGCAGGTTCGTGCAGAGGATCTCCACCGGCTTCGCGTTCGTCTCCATGCGCCGCCATACCGCGCGCGGGCTGACGATCTGCATCATCGCCCGCTCAAAGCTGAGCACGCCATCGCACACGCGCACCTCGTCGATGAAGCCAGGGAAGCCGCCGTAGTTGCTGCCGCTGCGGTCGCCGATGCTCAGCGCCTTCGTGCCTGGAGTCACCGCACCGTAGCCGACCAGCTTCATGCCACCGACGGCGGAGCCGTTCAGGTAAAAGCGCCCATCCCCCGCGCCATCATAAGTGAAGGCGACATGCTGCCACTCACCCAGCACGAGTTTCAGAGGCAGCGAGTGGATCATCTTCGACTCCGCACCAAAGCCGAGCGTGACAAACATCCTGCGCAGCCCGCCTTTGTCCGCATCCGTGATCTGCCATTGGTAGTCCGTGTGATCGACATACTTTTTGTCGAGCAGGTAGCAGCGTTGCTCCGGCTTCCAGTCCGCTTTGGGGCGAATCCACATCTCCAGCGTGAAGGCCGCCTTTGGTGACAGCGCAGGTTTCGCCGCCGTCATGGCAGCATGGCGTTTGTCCTCCACCGGGAAGCCTGGGAAGGACTCCAGCGCACCACCAAACTTGCCCTCGGTGCTCGTCACCGCGCCTTGCAGAGTCAGATCCTGCCCCTTGCCCGAGGCGTCTTTCAGTGGTGCTTCTGCATCAAACTTCCAGTAGCCCAGCACCTGCGGCCCCGTGGCATCCGTCTTCGTGTAGCCCGTCTCCCAGGTTTCTTGAAGCGTGGCGGCGTGAGCAAAGATTGGGAACAGGAGGAGACAAGAAAGGGCGCGCATGGGTGGGTGGAGTCATACGCGATCAGCGAGACTGTTTGTGAGGCAGAAAAGTGTGTGGCAGACATTCTTGTCTGAACGTTGGGTGTTCGTTTTCCTGGGAGTGCTCGTGCAGACAAGAATGTCTTCATCACTACCACAGCCCAGGTGACGGCAGGATGCCATCACTCCTTGTTTGTGGCACATCAGCCAGCAATCCGGCGCACGGGTGCGCTCCAGTTGCTCTGCCCAGATGTCCCTGACGCGGCCATGCGGAAGAAGTAAGTCGCGCCCAGTCGCGGCAGCATCAGCGTTCTCTTGCGGCGACCACACATCGAGATTGACTCCGGTGTCTCGCCCTCGACGCCATATTCCAAATGATACACCAGGGCATCCTTCACCTTGCCCCAGGTCACGGTCACCTCACCCTCGGCGATTCCCTGCCGCACCTGCACACGGGTGGGCGCTAGCAGTGGCCCCACCTTATGGCGCGCACGTTGTACACCCAGGGCGCTGGAGGTGATCACCACCTTATTGCCCCGGCTCATGCTCTGCACGTAGCTCCCCCGCGTATTCAGTTGCTGGATCAAAGCTGTCCGCCGGGCGTTCTTGCCTGCCACTGCTGCCGCCAGAGCCGTCTTCAGCGCCTGCACTTCCGCACAATCATTGGCAAAGGCCTCCAGCATCGCGCCAAATCTGTCCTGACTTGGGCTTGGCTCCAGAAAGTAGTCGTTGTCCTCCATCGCTGAGAAGTGTGTGCGGCCAAACGTCAGCAGATTTTGATCCGACCGGCCAAAGAGCCGCATCGTCACCATGGCACCATCATTCGGAAACGGCGGGACCATACGTCTGATCGGAGTAGGAGCCCGAGTGTCCGCAGGGTCCGTGACCAGGGGTTGAGAAGATCCAGATTCCAAGAGAAGAGACGTGTTCATGGCTCGATTTAGGTGAATATCTAAAATGACCCTATCAAAAACCAAAGCGGTGGCCCAGACAAAAGTGTGCCCCACCCGCTGGCTGGCATGGCTCATCCTCTCCGCACTCTCTGGGATGGCACCTGGGACTCACCACGGAGGACACAGAGAAGCACAGAGATTCTGAGTGGTTATGTAAGAGGCACGGGAACGCACCGAAGTTGAGAGTTCATGGTCCAGAGTTGAGTGATTCAGAATCAACCCTTGAGACTTCAGTGCTGATTCACTCAATAGCTGACTGCAAGCTGTCGCTGCAACGGAGTCAGTTTCAGGCTCTCAACAATCAACATTCAACTAACAACTCAGCTTCTGGGCTCAACGGTTGGCAATCTGAACCCAAGTGCCCCGTCCCAGAGACAGAGTGCCCGCCGATCAGGTTACAAAGTCGGATATTGTAACCAACATTTCCAAAAAAGCAGTCGGGTTGCCGCAGCCGGAGGTTACAAAGTCCGACTTTGTAACCAACGTGGCCCGATCTTCCACTGATGTTCTCGATCATCTGGTTACAAAGTCCGGTTTTGTAACCAATGTTCCCGCCCTACCATGGCAAGTGCCCCGAACTTCATGCAACGTTCCCTGATGTCTGGTTACAATATCCGGTTTTGTAACCAGAAAACTGATCGCCTCTCCTCTAAAAGACGAGGGATCATCGCAGGTCCACCCTGGTTCCGTAGGCCCGCCTTCATCCTTCATCCTTCAAGCTTCATCCTTTCAGCCGCTCCTTCGTCATTCGACATTCGTCATTCCTCACCCACCTTTCCTTGCTAATGCTCGTAAGAACCGCTTTCATCGCGGCAGTTCGGTAAGAAATCACCCCCATGGCACGAAAAGCATCCAGCAAGCCTGACTCCGGCTCTTCCAGCACCGCCACCATCGGATTCGAGGCGGATTCCTGCCCATTCAGCATTCGTCATTTCCTCCGCCTGGGTGCAGCACTTCATCCACCACATTTCCCGAGAGGCATTGCGCCGACCGAATCCATGCATCCAGGGGAGGTCTGGAGGAAAACGCCGCGCCTGACGCGAACGAGTTGTGGATGGTTTGCCTCTTGTCACGATGATACGTCCATACATTAACAAAACGATTTCGGAGCTGGAGTCGATCTTTCATGCGAACCGCAAAGATCGCGACATCCTGCAAGCGTTGAGGGAGGAACTGGTGCTGCGGTCATCGAATCGAGCAAAGGAGCTTCATAATATGGTTGATAAGCTGTTGGCGCACCAAATAGAACACCCCATGAACGTTACGGAGAAAACTTCAGCGCCCAAATCAGCCCTGCTCATGAAGCTCAGGCCGCTGAGAGAGAAGCTAATAGACGTCTCGCTCAGAAGCCGACTCCTGAACTATCGTGATCTTGGCAGTCAGGCGCTGCCGCTGCTGCCTTGCGACCTCGACACCTTGTATCAATGGCTCGTTGCCAGTGAAAAGGAATTAGAAGTGGAAGGCGTGCCAAAGGGTGAGTCGAGGGACGAATCCACAGAACCACCAGAGGATGAAGCACAGCCGCCACCAGCACGGCCAAGTGTGGATTTCTCAGGGGAAGATGCCACACACGATGTTGAGGACGGCACTCTGCGTTCGCGTGACTCGATGCTGAAGACCGAGAACCGGATGACGGCTCTGTTTCGCAAGTATCGCGAGTGCTTGGACGCCTTCGGTAGCAATCTCTGCTTCATGGCGTTTGGGTTCCTCGAATGGACAGACCCAAAGCGGCAAGACGATGAAAAGCGCTACGCCCCGCTTATTCTTGTGCCAGTTGCTTTATCGAAGGTGAAGCGTGAAGTGGCTGTCGAAGCTGATTTGGATCAGTTCGAGTTGGAAGATGACTCCCAGCCGCGCCGCCGAGGCCGTCCGCGTGCCGCAAGACCTTCGCTTTCTTCGCGGATGATGGCTTATCGCTTCACTGTGAAGTATGATGGCGAGGACATTGCCGATAATGTGGCTCTGCGGCTCAAACTGGAGAGCCTCCCCGGCGGAATAAGCCTGCCAGCATTTGATGCTGAGGATGACGACTCAAGCGTTGAAGAGTATCTGGAAACTGTGGAGCGGGCCATTCGCCGACTCCCGGCCGAAGTGAACACTGGATGGAAAGTGGTTCGGGGGGCAAGGCTGGCTTTTTTCAGTTCAGCCAAGGAGGCGATGTATCGCGATCTCGACCCTGCCAAATGGCCTACCTCTGGCCTTGTGAGCCAGGAGTGGATTCAGGCGGCTTTAGATGGTCGCGATCAGGACACGACTCCAGACGTGACAGATGACGAGGTGACGACTGCGCTACACATCAACCCTGTGCCAACTGTTTTGGAGACGGATGGCTCACAGATGAGAGCCATCGTGAGAGTGCTGCGAGGTGATCCCATGGTGATTCAGGGGCCGCCTGGAACTGGCAAGAGTCAGACGATCACGAATCTCATCGCGGCGACTCTCGCCAAGGGAAAGTCGGTGCTGTTTGTCGCGGAAAAGATGGCGGCGTTGAGCGTGGTGCGTCAACGCATGGAAGAATCTGGTCTGGGACGATACTGCCTGGAACTTCATTCCGCAAAAGCGACTCCAAGACAGGTGATCGATCAGGTTAAGAAGCGGCTCGCACACCATCCAGCTGCCGCTGCGGTGGCCTCACAACAGGCAGCCGACCGTCAGCGTCTTAATCTGCATCGAATCGCTTTGGGGAACTATGGCACGTCCATCCATCACATCGACAACAGCTTGGAATCGAGCTTCCATCATGAGGTATGGAAGCGCTCGCAGCTCTTGGATGCTCTGGAGGAGTTGCTGTCAGATCAGAATGTTCCTGTCGATTCATTGCCAGCTCTCGCACTGAGTCGAGACGCAGGTTATGCAGAGTTGAGCACCTTGATTGATACCCTGAAAGTAGCGGGCCGCTGCATCGCTGAGGGGGTGCATCTCGCAGCGCAGCCTTGGCGTGGATCATGTCCTCGTGAGTTACCCGGCCCTCAGATGGAGGAAGCGGTGCGCCGCACGCTTGGCACCTCCAAGCAGGCAGCGCTGGAATGGCAAGAAGCGGAAAGTCTTCTGCCACTGCCGGATCAGTGGAGCGCTCCTACAGCGGATCAGTGGCTTGAACTACGCCAACGTTTCCAGCCTGGACCCGCGCCCGAGTTACTTGAGTGCATGTGCCATGAACTGGCGGCTGATTTCACGGCACTAGCCCGGTATGATGAATATCTCGCGGCACTTTCAGCATGGAGGATGCCGCAGCCAGATGATGCGCGAGCGTTGTCTGAAAACTCCGGTATCGACAGGCCGACCATTGAGCAAGCAAGAGCAGCGGCGGAGCAAATCGAGCGCACCCTGATCTCCAGAATGCCACATGCGACTCTGGAGGAACTATCAGACTCCAGCGAGCAAGTGCTTTGGCTGAGTGACACGCTCGCTACCCGCACCGCAACTCTAGCAGCTCTGGCCGAATCGATTCATGTGCCGATCACGGATGAGACATTCTCAGCAGGCAGTAGGCTGGCTGCTTTCGGTTCACGTCTGGCACAAACGCCGCCGAGTGTGTGGCGCTGCCTTGATTCTGCTCTGTTGCATCCATCGAGCCTCACCCAAGCAGCCCTCGCCAAAAAGCAGTATCAGTCCCTCGTAGCGGAGAGAGATGCGATCTCAGCCGAGGTGCGAATGGATGATCTACTGGATGCAGCAAAGTGGACCGACCTATCGCGTGAATTACGCCTGACTTCAAATGGCTGGTTTAACTGGCTGCCCGGCACACGCGGGAACAAGCTTCGTAAGCAGTTGCGAGCCTATTTCTTGAAACGGCCTGTGAATGAGGCTGCTGCCATTCTGGCAGTGGATCGAGCGCAGAAGTGGCGTGCTGATGCTGCTACTTTTGCCGCTGCTGAGGACGCCAAATCGTTGCTCGGTCCTGCCTTTACCGGCATGACGACAGACTGGCATTCTTTAGAAGCCGCCGTCTCACTGGTCGCAGACTGGGGAAAGCAGTTCGGTATCGTCTCTGCTCAGGCGTTCATTTCCGAGCATAAAGACGCGATCTTCGCTCAGTCATCGGTCATCGCGAGCCTTGCTACGCAGTGTGAGGCTCACATGAATGAATGGATGGCTCTTTCATCGACCTTGTTTCGGCAGGATGAGGCCACTTTGCGCCAGCTTTCTACGCAGACCTTGCGCAAGGACGTGTCCACACAAGCAGAGACGGCTGTCAGCTTGGTCAAAGCTATCTCAGAGATCAAAATACCACCGAGTACCCTTACCGATGCCGTGCCGCACTTGTGCTCAGTAGCACTCACGCTTCGAGAACACGCTGCTACTATATCAAAACTCACAGCAAAACCGGTGTTCCTTGGCGACTGGCATCAGGGGCTGCTCGCCACTAACCCACAGCGGATTGCCAATGCCATCGCTTGGCTGCGCCTGATCATTGAGGCCGATGCGCTGCCACACGCGATCAAGGTATGGGCGCTCTCTGCATCGACGGCGCAGCGAGTGCTGGAGGCCACCGAGCGCGTCCAAACTATCACAAAAGCCATTGATGGCTGGCGCGCAGCTATGTCTCCGCTAGCCGAGGTCTTTGTCTTCGATTCCTACACCGCGCCCATGTCCCAAAACAACTTGGGACGAAGTGTGACCATGATTCTCTCGCAGCTCGACACTGCCATTGAAGCTGTGCCGTCATTGCTGCCTTGGTATCACCTGCATGAAAGCGAGCGCGGCATCGAGCAAGCTGGTGGCAAATCTCTCTGGGAGTGGTGTCGCGAACATCATCTCAATGTCGAAGCCATCGAAAAGGCAGCACAGCTTGGCTTTAGCAATCAGTTCATTGAGCGGCTGCTGACTCAGCATCCAGAGTTGCGGACTTACCACCGCCAAAAGTTGGAGGAGCATCGCGATGGATTCCGGTCACTCGACAAACGTATTTTGAATTCATTCCAGAAGGAAGTAGATCGCTCGATTTATCGCCCAGTAGCAGATGCATCACGAGGAAACCGTATGGGTGCAGTGCGGAGTTATACTGAGATGGCTTTGCTCAATCATTTAACATCTCCGAACACCCGCAGTATGCCTGTTCGGCGGATTATCGCCCAAAGCAGTGCTGCACTGAAATGCTTGATGCCCTGCTGGATGATGGGGCCACAGGCCGTCGCACAGTTTCTGGAGCCGGAGAAAGTTGAGTTTGATCTCCTCATCATCGACGAAGCTTCCCAAGTGCGGCCCGAAGATGCCCTCGGCTCACTGGCGCGTGCCAAGCAGATTGTGATCGTCGGCGATTCGAACCAGATGCCACCCACGGACGTATTTCAGTCCTTGGGCATTTGTGATACTGACGATGAGGTCGAGGACGAAGACGGCGAAATGGTAGCACTTGATGGTCCAGCTTCGAAGAATGAGTCTATCCTCACAACTTTTGGAGATCAGCTGCCTACCGAGATGCTGCTATGGCATTACCGCAGCCAGCACCAAAGCCTCATCGCTTTCTCCAACGAGAATTTTTATCATTCCAAACTGATCGTTCCCACATCCAGTTGGCACGATAGTGTAGACCTCGGTATTAAGCGACACTTTCTGGAGAATGGCCGTTTACAGGACCGCAAGAACCTTGCTGAGGCCACCAAAGCAGTCGTAATCATGCGTGAGCATGTGCTCCGCGAATCACAGCGCCATGAGGATGCCCGTGAAACTCTGGGCGTTGTTGCCATGAATGCCGTCCAGCAGGATTTGATTTCGGAAAGATGGGAAAAGTCCTGCAAAGATGATCCTGAGTTGGAGGCTGCCCTCACCGAGTTCACTTCCAACACGACCTTGTTTATCCGCAATCTCGAAAACGTTCAGGGCGATGAGCGCGATGTTATTTTGATTTCCACCACCTACGGGAAGAACGCCGCTGGTGAGATGCACCAACGATTCGGCCCCGTGAACAAAGCTGGTGGCTGGCGTCGCCTTAACGTGCTCTTCACCCGTGCCCGGAAGCGCATTCATCTGGTAACCAGCATGGTGTATAGCGACGTGCAGCAGGACACGAGACAAGCCGAATCTGGCCGCACCTTTCTCCGCAAGTATCTGCAATATGCCGAAACGGGTCATCTCCCTGATTCCGGCACAGCAGGCTTCAAGGGAACCCCAGACTCCGGCTTCGAGGAATCCGTCGCGCGTTGCCTGCTCGGACTAGGCTACGAGTTTCACTATCAGGTCGGCGTCCAAGGCTTCTTCATCGACATCGGCGTGATTCATCCCGATCAACCCGGCCAATACCTCTGCGGTATCGAATGCGATGGAGCCGCCTACCATTCCCACCCTATCGCCAGAGATCGAGATCGCATCCGCCAAGAAATTCTGGAGAACCGTGGCTGGCAGATCTTCCGCATTTGGTCCACCGACTGGTATCGGAACCGCAAGCTGGAGATCGAGCGACTGCATTCATTTTTGCAGCACCGTTCTGGCGGAGTTACCCGGAAACTAGATTGATTCGGATAAGTGGCCACGGTCACGCAGATCAGGTGCCTGCAGCTCGTCGCAGCCGGGCAGGAGCATAACCTCGAACAGGATGATGACGGTAGGGCAGATGGTCCCTCATCCGCCATTCGAGGACGGCGCGTTGATGACAACGTGCCCTACCTCCCTCACTCCATCGCCACGTCGCCTTTGTTCGGCGTGTAGTATTCGATGTAGCCGATCATCATTTCATCGGAGGTCTGGGGGCCCCAGCGGACGTTTTTGGCGGGGTCGGGGTTGGCGGGGTTTTTGTCGCTGTTGTCGAAGACGGCGGTGATTTTGACCTGACTGCCGCGTGGCAGGAGTTTGGGTTGGGCGTAGTGGAAGACCTTCAAGCCGCGCTGGAGCAGTTCGCGACGATTGCCGAGGACTTGAAGTAGCAAACGCAGCCGAAGCCGCAAGTGGGCCTCGTGTTCCACCGCAGGCACCCTGAGCTTTAACGATGAACTGCTCGGGATGGACACGAAGCTGGGCGACTACGTCATCGTGCACGAGCTTCTGCACTTCTCCGTGCCGAACCACAGCAAGCTGTGGAAGATGCTGATGCGGGCGCATCTGGGAGAATGGGAGAAGCTGGAGAAGCGGCTGAATGGCATGGGATTACTCCATCTGGCTGATTCCTCATCCACACTGCATGAGTGATTGCAGCTTTTCGCGGCCTCGACAGGATGCGGCTCGTTTTCTCTCCCCCACCATGGCTCAAGCACCCTCTCCATCCTCAGGCATTTGTTATCTCGTCGGCGCCGGTCCGGGCGATCCCGGACTGATGACGCTCAAAGGCAAGGAGTGCATCGAGATCGCCGACGTGCTGGTCTATGATTACCTGTGCAACATCGAGCACCTCCGCCATGCCAAGCCGGGCACGGAGCGCATCTATGTCGGCAAGAAGGCGAAGGACCACACGCTCACGCAGGACAAGATCAATGAGCTGATCGTCAAGCTCACCCGTGAGGGCAAGATCGTCACGCGACTGAAAGGCGGCGACCCCGTGCTCTTTGGCCGTGGCGCTGAGGAGGCCGCCGAACTGGCCGAGGCCGGTGTGCGTTTTGAGATCGTCCCAGGCATCACCAGCGCCATCGCCGGACCGGCTTATGCGGGCATCCCGGTCACGCATCGCGACCATTGCAGCCAGCTCACCATCTTCACCGGGCATGAGGACCCGACGAAGGAAGACACCAGCCTCGACTACGCCAAGATCGCCAAGGCTGATGGCACCAAAGTCTTCCTCATGGGCGTCGAGCGCATGGACGAGATCACGGGCAAATTCATCGCCAACGGCGCTGATCCTGACACGCCGATGGCGCTCGTCCGCTGGGCCACGCATGGCTGCCAGCAGACCCTCGTCGCCACACTCGGCACCATGGCCGCGAAGGTCAAAGAGGCTGGCTTCAAAGCGCCTGCCGTGGCGGTCGTCGGCGACCGTGGGGAAGTCCGCGTGAACGGCCCCGGCGAAGCCGGCATCACGGCCTGGTACCTCAGCCAGCTGGCGGTGGGAATCGTGACGTCGCCGTACACGAATGCAGTTCCGGCGGGGACCTTCGCCGACCTGCCCGTCCGCAACTTCATCGACCGCGAGGTGAACGCAAAGTTGCGCGAACTGAGCCTGCCGCCGTCGCCACGGTGCAC
>JBEBGU010000658.1:0-3267 GCA_040081325.1 Prosthecobacter sp. | reverse complement strand
TGGGCTCGTCTCGTGTCCGGGCTGGTAACGCAGGAGAGTATTGAGTTCTGAATTATCGAAGGCCTTCTTTTCCCGCAGGCACGTGCCGAGGTAGCTCAAGGCTTCATGGATCTTCACGCCTGCTTCAAAGGCTTCATTCTTGACGCCCGCGCCTCCCTTCAATGGCAGAATCAATGGCAGCAGTTCTTTATCATAGGCACTCTTGAGCGTCGCATCACGACTGATGCCGGCTGTGCCGAGAATGCTAAACACCTTCATCCATAGCGTTGCATACTCGACCGCCATCTTCTGGCTGGGGGCATCAAGCCCGGCCAGCTTGCCAGGATAGAGTTTGGCGAGAGCATTGGGACGGCTGTTGGCAGCAGCGATGTCTTTGTCAGGACCGCATGAGCAGAGCATGGCCGTGCAGATGAGGAACGAAAATGTCTGTCGGTTAAGGGTCATGACTTCATCCTTTGGCGATCCTTTGTTGAAGCAGCACCTCGAAGAACAGCAGTGCGAGCAGCGCCATCAAGAACGGCTGCCATAGCTCGCTGCCGTGACGGCGTGTGCGGTCGAGTTTCTGCCAGCCGTCGAAGGACTCGACAAACGCGGCGTTGTGACGGTCGGCGAGGGCTTTGACTTTGTCAGCGGACAAGGGGCTGAGGTTGGACTCGGCGGGGTCGAGGTTGTAGGCGAGCAGGCGTGTCTCGCTACCTTGCGTGAGCTTGTAGATGCCGGGCGCGGCGATGGGCTTGGATTCGAGCAGCGACTTTTCGCCATCGGCTTTGACTTTGATCGTCTGAGTCTGGCCTGTGGGATCACTCAGCGTGTACTCGATTCCGACGCGCTCTTTGGGGAACACGATGCGCAGCGGTGCACCGACCTGATCCCAAGCGCTGATGGTACTCTGCGTGGCGAGGTAGGTGACCAGACGCTGCATGAGCGGCACGAAGAAGGGTTGCAGCGGTAAGTTCGACCACTCGGCATCGGCAGTGGTGGCGGCAAAGATCACGCGGCCACGGTCGCGGGCTTTCTCGATGAACAGCGGCGTGCCGCGGTCGAGTTGCAGGATGGGCTTGGCGCTCGTGTCCTTTGCCATGTCAAACTCCAGCCAGCTCTGAAACTCCGCGTCTTGAAGCCGTCCGCCGCGCGCGTCGTTGAAATAAACGGTGGCCGGATGCGTGAGGCGCTGCTGCTGGATGCGTGCCGGCATGGAGGTGCTGGCCGCACGCTGCAGGCCTTTGATTCCCGTGGGCAGCATGCCTTCGCCTTTGCGGAAGAAGTCGCGGTTGTACCAATCCAGATCGCAGTGCGGTCCAGCGAAGACGATGAGCCCGCCGCCTGCTTTGACGAATTTGTCCAGTTCGTTGAAGCGGTTGCCTTGCAGGCGATCCACGTCTGCAAGGACGATGACTTCCATGCCTGTGAAGTCGGTTTCACGCAGCCGCTTGGCATCCACCTTCGTGGTGCGGATCAGGTCTTTGAGAGTGGCTTTGGCAGACTGGTAGGGTGTCAAAGCCAGCTCCAGGAAATCGGCGGCACCTTCCAGCGGCTCGGTACTCGAATCGCCATCGACGAGGAGAACATTCAATTGGTTACGCACCTGCACCACGGAGTAAAAGGCATTGTCGTCAGGAAAGCTGTCGCCCTCAAGCCGCACGGCCAGCGAGTGATCGCCGACTTTGTCGAAAGCGTGGGTGAAGCCGATCACGGCCTCGCCTTCCGGCGGCAAACTCACACGCGAGGTGCGCAACCGCGCGCCATCGGCCTCCAGATGCACAGCCACATCCTGCCACTGGCGCTTGCCATGATTTTGAATGCGAACACGCAGTCCGATAGGCTGCTCCTGTGCCACGACGAGCGCCGAAAGATCCGCGCTGGCGATGCTGAGGTTTTCGGTCAGATCACTGGCAAGCCGATAAAACGTGACCTGCGGTTTCGGTTCCTGCTTGAGCAGCGTCTCCAGCGCAGGCAACGCCGCTCCATCCGCGACGCTTTGCCAGTCGCTCGCCTGGAAATCGGAGACGATGGCGAGTTCACGTGAACCACTGGTGGCTTTGGAAAGCGAGGCAGCAGCGGTTTGCAACGCATCATTGATCTTCACTGGTCCGGCTTGATTCGCGGTCTCGGCGAGCTGCTTCGGGATGACATCCAGCGTGCTCGTGGATTGATCCAGCAGACGCCGAGCATTGCCACCGGCGAGCACGACCTGCGCATCGGAACCCTTGGGCTGAGCTTCCAGCATGTGACCGACATCGACTCGCGCACGTTCTGCCGGTGATCCACCTGCGGATGGAGCGCGCATGGAGAAAGAATCATCCAACAACATCACCAGCGAGGTCTTACCCAGTCCAAAAGAACGCAAAGCCGTGAGAACAGGACGCGCCAAACATAACGCCAGCACGATGGGGATCGCGATGCGCACGGCCAGCAGCAGCCACTGCTCGATGTTGAGCTTGCGCTTCCGCTGCCGGATCACCTCCTGCAGCAGATGCATGGCACCCCAGCGCACCGTCTGCACCTTGCGTTTATTCAGCAGGTGAATCAGGAGCGGGATGAGAAAGGCCGCAGCGCCCGCGAGGAGGATGGCGTTGAGGAAGGTCACGGGAAGGAATGACGAATGACGAAATCCGAATGACGAAGGAATGACGAAGCCTCAATGGCTAAACTCGAATTAGAACTGAGCATCAGGCGGTGAGGTCAGCGAGGCGCAGGGTGAAGGCTGGGAAAATGGTGCTGGGCACGAGATCCTGAGCGGTGAATATCTGTCGGGTGGCATAGCCTGTGGCTTGCGGGTTTGTGTGCAGGGTCACGAGGCTGAAATCTGGCTCGATGATCCAGTATTCCTTCACGCCAGCCTCGGCGTAGATGGCAGCCTTGCTGCGGTCACGCTGCTGAGTGCTGATGGAGATTTCGATGACGAGTTCGGCGGTGGTGGGGTGCGCACTTTGATAGTCGTCACTGCTGCCAATGAAAACGGCGACATCAGGCTCTGGCTCTGAACTAACACAGGTGATGGGGCTTTCGCGGTCCACGAAATAGCCGGAGGGTACGAGAGCAGCGAGAAGGCGCTGAAGCTTTCTGGCAAGGTATTGGTGAAGTGGCGACTTGGGCATTTTTTTGAAAATCACACCTTCTAGTAGTTCCACTTCTTCACCGATGAGGCCGAGCTTTCCAGCTTCGTGGTAAAACTCCACGCTCATAGGATACACCGCCTGGCGGGCTTCAGGACTATCGAGAACATCGGCGATCATGGGGAGAGTGTACTGGGATGGCGGAGAGGTG
>JBEBGU010000657.1:0-3272 GCA_040081325.1 Prosthecobacter sp. | reverse complement strand
ACGAGGACAACCTCTACCTCGCGACCCTGTACGAGTACCTCGAAACGCCGGTGGAAGCGCGCCAGGGCAAGGCGGTGCGCGGTCCCAGACCTGAGGACGGCATCCGTTTCGAGGACGTGAGCTTCGTCTATCCCGGATCCGACGCCCCGGTGCTCACCAGCGTCAACCTGCACATCCGGCCGGGATCCTCGCTCGCGCTGGTCGGCGAGAACGGCTCGGGCAAGACCACGCTCATCAAGCTGCTCACGCGCCTCTACCGTCCCACCTCCGGGCGCATCATGCTCGAAGGCATCGACCTCGCTGGGATGGTGAAGGAAATGCAAGACACGCTGGTGGGCGCAAAGACGCAGCTCAACGCGATGAAGATGAAGGAGATCAACGAGAACCTCGTGGTCATCACAGACAACGTCCGTGTGCTCACGGGCAACGCAAAACTCACCACCGCCATCGACAACTTGGATGCGGCGATGGCGAGCTTTGACAGCTTTGCCAAGAAGGCGGATGCAGGGATTGATCCCGTGCTGAAGGACTTCAAAATAGCGATGCAGCAAGCCTCCGCCGGGCTGGCGAAACTCGAAGAAGCCTCCGCGGACATCTCTAAAGTCACCAATCCACGCGCCCCGGTGCTGATGCGCCTGCAAAACGTGCTGGAGGAAGCCGAGCGAGCCTCCAGGGCCATCAAAGAGCTCGCCAATGACCTCAAACAGAACCCGAACGCCTTGCTGCTCGGCAAAGATACCAAACCATGAAATACACCTTCATCTCCGCCTTTGCACTGATGGCACTCACAGCCTGTAGCACGTTTAAACCCGTCAGAGACAGCGCCAGCCGTCATCTCCTGGAGCCGCTAGTTCCTGATCGCGCTCTCACTGCGACGACGCCAGCTATCGCGATCAATCGCCCCTCCATCCCGAACTACCTGGACCGCATGCAGCTCATCACGCGGAAAGATGGGCAGCTTATGATGAGTCCGATTCACCTTTGGGCCGAATCGCTCGATGTGGGCATCTCTCGCGTCATGGCGAGTAATCTGAGCCGTCTCACCGGCTCCATGAGTATTCAGTCAGTGGAGAGCTTCACGACGCTGGATTACGCCCATCTTCTCGAATTAAAAATCACCCAGTTTGAACCCGACGCCGCAGACCAAATGATCCTCCAAGGCACCTGGAAACTGCAACCCGTCACAGGCAAAGAAACCAGCCCGCACTTTTTCCGCCTCAGCGTCCCGATCCCCATCACCGAGCTGCCCATGACCGCTCGCGTGACTGCTATGAATCAAGCGCTGGAGCAGCTCTCACGGCAGATTGGGCTGTAGGGTCTCACCACCCTCATTCTCCCAGCGTTCAAGGGAACTCTTTGTGAGTAGTAATGAATCCGCAATCGGCAGTGGCTTAGTCACGGGTAAAGGTGATTGCTCGGATCGCGTGCGCCAGATTTCCAGCAGCACGGTGGTGATGGTGAGAATCACAGGGCCGAGAATGAGTCCGGCGGCACCGAAGAGCATCAGGCCACCGACGACGGAGATGAAGGCGAGTACGGTGTGGAGTTTGAGCTGGTTGCTGACGAGAATGGGACGCAGCAGATTGTCGATGGTGCCGACGACCAGAATGCCCCACAAGGTAAGAATGAGGGCCTTGCCCCAACTACCTTCCATGGCCAGAAAAAGCGCGGTGGGAATCCAAACGACGAACGCACCGAGAACCGGCACGACAGCCAGAATGGCCATCACTACGCCCCAGAGCAGCGGCGCGGGCAGCCCCAGCCACCAAAACATCAAGCCGCCAAGCACACCCTGAATGGCGGAGACTGTCAGCGCACCATAAACGGTGGCGTGGATGGTGCCGCTGATGCGCTCAAACATCAGTTCCATCTCAGCTTTCGAGAGCGGTGAGAGAAAGCGGAGTGAGTGGAGCGCGGCATGACGGTCCCGGAGAAAAAAGAAAAGCAGGTAGAAGATGAGGCAGAAGCTGATCATCTGAAACATGGACCCCTTGACGATGGTGCCTGCCGTGGTGCTCAGCCATGTAGCGACAGATTTGACGGCTCCAGGCAGGTCCATGTCCTGCTCAATTTTATCAGCTAGAGGTGCCAGACGCGGCTGAGCTTCGATAGCACGCCGCCAGTCGCCTGAGTTGACCTTAGTTTCGACCAAGGCCGCTCCTGTGGCCGCTTGAATGACCAGATGTTGGACCACAAACGTCGTGGGAACGACTACGATTAGAGCGATGATGAGGACGGAGACAAAGGCCGCGAGGTTGGGGTGCTTGAGTTTGGATTCAAGCCAGCCTTGCAGCGGCATGAACAGCACGGCCAAAGCAAGCGCCCAGGTGAGCGTGGACAAAAACGGCGCTGCGATCAGGTAACACAAATAGAGGCCGCCAGCACTGGCCGCTAGCAAGACCAGCGTCCGAACATGGCTTGGTTCCTTGCTGTCTGGTGTGAATGGAAGGGGTGTGGTCACCATCGAAATCGTTCGTTAACTATTGGGATTCACAACGCTAGAGCTTGTGGACCAAATCGCTGAACCAAGCTCTCCCCTCACGCATGGAGGCATGGAGGTATCTGCATAAAGATGCTTCAAGCCGACATGCAGACCATACGAAATGGGGCTGCGGTCGGTCGGGAGGGCGATGAGGTTAGCTACGCACTGCGGGCTACTGCGATGTGGGCAGCGCAGTGGACAATCCGGGCATGAACGCAGGCTGTTCATCGGCGTGGAGTTTGTCATTGTGATGGGCCGGAAAGCCGCGTGCTTCACATAAGTGCGGCAGCCGTTAGCTGGTCTAGCGTCGCTCTGGAGGTATTCGCATTCTCACTGATGACTTGAAATGGCTCATGCGTCGGGGCCTCGGTATCGAGACGGTCAAGGTCCATGCCATCGCCGTTGAGCGCTTCTTGATTGCTGCTTGTGCGCGCCAGATGGGTCAAAGTTCGATTCGTGGCCTTGTCCTGATCGAGAATGATTTGAAGCGTCGCGGAAACCGACTCTTGCCCCAAAACCATAGCCCAATCACGCAGGCAACCATGGGAGGCGATCTCGTAGTGTTCGATCTTTTGAACAGCGGCTATGAGTGCAGCGTTGATGACCGGGTAGCCTTTGTAATTGGAGATGATTTCGTGACTCTCATACAAGAGTGCAATCGTGGCTTCACTGGTTTTCCGGGCCGCTCTTTCACCTAGTGCAGCAAAGACGCCATCGAGCTTTAGGACGTGATCTTTTTTCTCCTCAAGGTGCAAGGTGATAGCCTCCTGCAAAAGTGGGCTAGTCGCTG
>JBEBGU010000656.1:0-3274 GCA_040081325.1 Prosthecobacter sp. | reverse complement strand
GCTGCCGCCTGGCCCTATTTGGGAAGAACTTAGGCATCAGCAACGGCTTGACCTAACGTGACGTTCCTAAAGCCTGGGATCTCCTGCTTTTTCAGGAACAACCTCAGAGATTCAGAGTCTCCCGAGCGGAGTTTTACGCTCTAAGCCAATTAAGGGCACTCCGAGAAACGGTTTTAGCGGGACGTGACTTCTGCAGGCGAAAGCCATTTTGAAGTTGAAGTCACACGAGTGCCTTCAATGAGTTGATTTAGGATGTTGGATGATGTTTGGGGTCGTTTTTCATCGCCAGCAGTTTGATCAGGGCACAGCTCACGCTGCGGCGTTGAGCTTGAGGCGCTTGATTTGCTCGAAACGCAGCATGTTACAGACGAGGTTGGTGAACGTCAGGCACGCCTCATTGCGCTTCAGGCCGATGCACCTTTGATGGTGTGCCTTCATACTCCCGCTCATCTGCGCAAACACATGTTCCACACGTGAGCGGGTGCGCGACTTCTCGCGTTTGCTGGCTTTTTGCTCTACGTTCAGCGGGTGCCTGCGTGTGCCTTTTACATTGATCCGTGGCTCCACACACTTCGCGGCGAGCGCTGCCTCAATGGGTGCGCCTGAGTAGGCGCTGTCGGCATACACGACGCGATCTCCCTCATGAATGAGTTCATCAATAGTCCCGCGACTGCGCATGTGCGTCAGGATAAGGGCTTGACGCCAGCCGGGGCGGGGGTCGCCACGGGTGACTCCTTCACCTTCTCCACCTGTTTTGCTCACCTCGGCGCGCGTTGCCGCCTCTGACCTACTCCACAATGACGCCGGACTCTTGGCGCTGGCCCGCGAATCAAAACTCGTCGCGAGCACGCCGCGCAAGCCCCTCACCTGGGTGCTGCTAAAGGCTTCCCTACAAGCGGCGGGCCCCCAGCGCGCTTACACCCGCCAATCCGCCTTCCTCGCCGGATTGCAATCGCTGTCACAGCGACACGCCAGTCGCTGTGGGAGCTACTCAAGGAGCCTGCCGACGACTTCTTTGGCCGTGTGCTTGGCCGCTTGCTCCATGAGCGCACGGCGGTGGTTAAGGTGCGTCTGCCAGGAGTGCATCGAGTGCTGTTGCAGGACTCTTCAATTTTGCCGCTGCGCTCCAGTCTCAAGGCGGCTTTCCCAGGCTCCAATCCCTCGCCTGCGCACATGCGTCAGGATAAGAGTTGGGCGATGCGCTGTGACAGTGGGACACGCTTTCGTGTGTCATAGCGACTGTGGTAATCGAGCAGGCCTTCGTGCACCCTCGGCGTGAGTTGACTCATCTGCGGCACTGGCAGTATCGCACCTACCAAGAGCCGCACGTCGAGCCGCTTGAGCTTGCTCACTGGTGGCAGTCTCCGGCTGCTTCCGCAGCGAAGCCAGAGCCAAAGCCTTCTGCGTGATCCGCAGCTACCCGGCGACCGTGCGCAAGCAAAGCCTCAACATCATCGACTCCATCCGCAACGCCCTGCTCGGAAACCCTCGGTGCCTTGCAAAGGGTGCTGAATAGTTACCAGGGTTTCATACTTCTCTTTGGCCGCGACGCTGATGCCCTGACTCTCCAGCAGCGGCTTGTCGCCCTTCGCTTACGGTTTGTTCTCGACGAGCAGCAGCAGCACGATGACTCGGTGTTTGCTGGTCCATGCCTTGAGTTTGAGCCGACTCTTAGTCGGCACACATCACCCCACACGGGCGATATAAAGTGAGGCAATGCCTAAACTGAGCTGGTGAGTCTGCACTTCGATGTAGCCACAGTCTTTGATCAGTTTCTCCATATCTAGGCCGGATGGGAAGCGCTCAACCGAACTACACAGATACTGATAAGCTTCACGCTGCCCAGTGATCCAGCCTGCAACACGAGGCATGATGTTCTTCAGATAAAACAGATATGCAGGGCGGATCAACGGAAGTGTCGGCAGTGAAAAATCGAGCACAAAGAGATACCCCTGTCCGCCGAGCACGCGGCGCATCTCTTTTAAAGCATCTGGCCAAGACGCCATATTGCGCAGCCCAAAAGCGACTGTGAGCGCATCGAAGCTCGCATCTTGAAAGGGTAGCGCCATGCCATCCGCAGCGATGAGATGATGGAAGTTTCGATGCTGCGCCTCACGCATCATGGGCACTGAAAAATCAGCCCCAAGTATCTTTGCTGTTGGGCAGGCTTTCCGAAGAGTCTGGGCCAGATCACCACTGCCTGTGGCAAGATCTAGAATGCGTTTCGGATGCTTTTCAGCCACGAGCCGTGCAGTCATGCGACGCCACAAAACATCAATACCGAGACTGAGCACATGATTGGCTAGCACATAACGGCTAGCGATCCCTGCGAAGGCGTTTTTAACAAATCCAGCGTCTTGCATATCTAAAGTCATCCCTTGTTAGAGATGGTGCGCTCGAGAGGACTCGAACCTCCACGATGTGAGTCACTAGAACCTGAATCTAGCGCGTCTACCAATTCCGCCACGAGCGCAACTTTCCGAAACGGGAGCCGATCATTGACCAGCATCACAACATCACAACCAGAAAAATAGAAATTGTTCTGACTTCACCATTCTTTAACATCACTGCGGACAATGTTGGCTTCGTTATCGAATAAAAAGTCGCGTTGAGTGGTCTGGAAAAGGCCCAATGCTGATTCAAGAAACGACTTGATTGATTCGGGAAGTTAAGAATCCTTAATGAAATGAAAATTAACTCTTACCTCCGCCTGTCTATGGTTGTCGCCTCCATGGTTTCTATGAGCGCTGAATGTCAGGCTCAGCAGGCTCCAGGATACGGATACTCACAGGCTCCCACTTACCCACAGCAGGGCTACGTGCCGCAAAATCAGCCCAGACAAGGTTACACTCAACAGCCGGCCTATCAGCAACCTCAGAGTTATCCTCAGCAAGGTTATGCCCAGCCCGGACAGACAGAGTATGTGAGTCCAATGCAGTTTCTGCCCACTTTTGGTCGTAAATTTGGCAGCATGTTTCGGCGGGCCTTTTATGGCGATGCCCCGCCGCAGGGCTACAACCAACCACAGCCACAACGAGGAGGTCGCCTGGACCAACCGCCACAGGCCTATGCGCAGCCCTATGCAGTCCCACCGAGCGCCGCCCAGCCAGGATACCCACCGCGCTATGAGACCGCTCCAGTTCCGCAGAGCATGACTCCAGCCATGCCGCCCACAAGCCGCATGAACTCTGGCTCAGCGAAAGCTGCACCAGCGGTGAAGAAGAGTCCTACAGCCCCGAACTCTAAAAACAGCAGTTCTTCGGCCAGCAAAAGG
>JBEBGU010000655.1:0-3276 GCA_040081325.1 Prosthecobacter sp. | reverse complement strand
GTCATAGCTTCATCTTCAGGCTCACACCTCACCTGTTCTCCCCACGACAAGAAAGAGCACAGCGACATGGTCGCGTATGGTCTGCATGAAACTTCTGCTTTGGCTCATGCTTGTCTCTGGCCTCGTGGCTGCCCCTTATCCTGAGAAGACGCCAGACACGCCGGGGAATCGGATGCTGCAAGGCTACTGGGAGCGGCAGGTGCGTGAGATCGAGATGACGGGCGGGCTGAAGGACATTCAGACGGCTGAAGATTGGAAAGCCAAAGCGCCGATCTATCGCCAGCAACTCGCGGAGATGCTGGGGCTGAGTCCGATGCCTGAACGCACACCGCTCATGGCAACCAAGACGGGCGGCTTTTCTGGCGATGGCTATCGCGTGGAGAACATGCATTTCCAGGCGGTGCCGGGGCTGTATGTGACGGCGAATCTTTATCTGCCGGAGAAGATCGACAAGCCTGCACCGACGATCTTGTATGTCTGTGGTCATGCCAATGTGGTGAAGGATGGCGTGAGCTATGGCAACAAGACGGGCTATCACCATCACGGTGTCTGGTTTGCTCAGCATGGCTATGTCTGCCTGATCATTGATACCGTGCAGCTCGGTGAGATTCGCGGTGAGCATCACGGCACTTACAGCAAGGGGCGCTGGTGGTGGTTCTCTCGCGGCTACACACCGGCCGGACTCGAAGCCTGGGCTGGAATGCGCGCGCTGGATTATTTGGAGACACGTCCTGAGGTGGACAAGACGCGCTTCGGAGTCACGGGGCGCAGCGGTGGCGGTGCCTACTCGTGGTGGGTGGCGGCACTGGATGAGCGCATCAAAGCGGCGGCTCCCACGGCAGGCGTCACCTCCATGAAAACCCATGTGGCCGCTGGCTGTGACGAGGGGCACTGCGACTGCATGTTTTATGTGAACACGTATCGCTGGGACTATGACCGCCTCGTGGCGCTGGTGGCTCCGCGTGCGCTGCTGATTTGCAACACGGACAAGGACCCGATCTTCCCCATCGACGGTGTGTTTAGCCTCTATCAAAACGTCCGTCGCATCTACTCACTGCTCGGAGCGGAGGACAAGATCGGTCTGCAAGTGGCTGAGGGGCCGCATAAAGATGTGCAGCCGCTCAACAATGGCGCTTTCCACTGGTTCGAGCGCCAACTCAAAGGCGCGGACCCGATGGCGGTGCTGGATGAAGGTGCGAAGAAGTCGCTCGAACCTGAGCAGCTTCAGGTCTTCAAAGAACTGCCGAAGGACGAGAAGAACACCACCATCGATCAGACTTTTGTTCCGAAAGCTCCAACACCTGCGGTGCCCTTGACTGCGGAAGCTTGGTCGAAGCAGCGCGATGCCTGGATGACCGCGCTTAAAGAGAAAGTCTTTGCTGGCTGGCCGAGTGAAGCGGCAGCAATCGTGGTGAGCAAGGAAGGCAGCAGCGAGCGCGATGGCGTCCGCCTCACGGCCTATGATTTCGAACCTGAGCCAGGGATTCGTCTGCGCCTCTATCTCACGCACCGCGCTGGTTTGCGGGCTGAGGATCTGGAGTTGATCGCACTCAATGTGCTGGATGCCGAAGGCTGGCAGGACTTCTGCAACACCTACGAGTCGCGCTTTGCCAAGCACATCGAAACCTTTCCCAACACGAAGAAGGATGATGCGGCTTTCGATAGCGAGAAGAAGATGTTTGAGACCTTCAAATGGAGCATGGCCTACATCTGCCCACGTGGTATCGGCCCCACGGAATGGACGGGCAGTGAGAAGGCTCAAACTCAGCGCTTGCGCCGCTTTTATCTGCTCGGTCAAACGGTGGACTCGATGCGTGTGTGGGACATCCGCCGCACCGTGGAGGCGGTGAAACAGATCCCTGGCTTCGAGAAGACGCCGCTCTGGCTACAGGGCCACCGTGACATGGCGGCAGATGCTCTTTATGCATCGCTCTTTGAAGAAGGCATCACGCGTCTGGATCTGCATGATCTACCAACCAGTCATGAGATCGGCCCAGCCTACCTCAATGTGCTGAGACATCTCGATCTCCCTCAAGCCGCAGCGATGGCTGCTGAGCGCACTCGTTTGATCATCTACAGCGCAGATGAAAAGCCATGGAGCTATCCAGACGCTGTCGTGAAGCTGTTGAAGTTGCCCGCTAAACAATGGCAGATTCGCAAGCCGGCCAAAGCGGACGAGTGAGGCTTCATTTCACGGCTGCCAGGAGTTCAGCCGGAGCTGCCTCGATCTTCGCCAAAAAGCGCGCGGGGATTTCCACGGCTTTCATTTTGCCAGTCATCGCATCCTTTCGCACACAGGCGGCGACGAGGTGGCCTTCAGCACTGAGCGTGCCGTCTTGTTTCCAGAAGCGGATCAGATAACGCAGGGTCTTTGGGCGCACTTCTTCCACGAGAAGTTCCATGGTGAATTGCTCTTCAAATCTTAGTGGCGCACGATAGTCGCAGGAGACGTGGACACGCGGCCAACCGACGCGCTCTTCATCGGGGATGAGCGGTGAGTTATCCCAGATGGACATGTCCAGCGCACGGAAGAAGTCATGCTCCACGCGCTCCATGTAGCGGAAGAAATTTGAGAAATGCACAATGCCGGCCATGTCCGTGTCGGCAAACTGGACGCGCTCGGTGAGAGTGTGGCGGTGGGGCATGTCGAACCACTGGCGCGGAGCCGCTCAAGGTCAAAGCCGAAACGCAGTGCCGAGATGCTGGAGGACATCCGAGGGCAGGACCGAAAGCTGCGCCATTTCCAGCGCGGCGATCTCGGCCGCGCGCCCGCAGACCCAGGCACCCAGGCCGGCTGCGTGATGCAAAGGAAGCTGCTGCCCCACGAGAGCGGCGCAGACGCCCGTGAGCACATCGCCCATGCCACCCGTGGCCATGCCGGGGTGACCTGTGGTGTTGTAGAGTGTCGGCTGACCCGCGGTCGCAATGACAGTGCGTGCTCCTTTGAGCAGCAGCGTGTGACCGGGATGTGAGACTGCCCAGCGTGTGGCCCAGTCGTGACGTGCAGTCTGATCCGGTAGCAGTCGTAGCATCTCACCAGGATGCGGTGTGAGCAGTCGAGGCCCTGCGGAAGCCAAATCATTTTTCGCCATCATCGTGATCGCATCAGCATCAATGATGGCCGGGATTTTGGCATCACGAATCACTGCCAACACTTCAGCCTCATAGTCAAAACCAAGCCCAGGACCGATGGCTAAAACATCAAAGTGCATCTCTAACACTTCACGATAGTCCCGCACGATTTTCACCATCACCTCAGGTGGCACACGAGCGGCG
>JBEBGU010000654.1:0-3276 GCA_040081325.1 Prosthecobacter sp. | reverse complement strand
CAGGAAGACCAGACATGTCGCCAAGGCCGCGCGTTTGTTGCCGTCCACAAAGGCATGGTTGCTGCAAAGATAAAAAAGATAGGCCGCTGCGATCTCAATGGGATCGGTGATCAGTGGCACACCCATCATGCTAGCCTGAGGAGCTGCGATCGCGGATTCCAAAAGCTCGCGTGACCTCAAGCCGGGGCTGCCACCATGGGCAGCAAGCACTTCCTCATGAATCGCAAGCACCGCTTCCACGGTCGGGTGTTTGATCGGGCCGCTCATGACAAGCGGCGGAAAAGTTCGCTGTTTTTCTGGATGAGACGCCTCGCTGTTTCAGAGGCTTTGTCTGCATCAATCGCGGCAGGCTGCATGGAAGCGATGGAAATCGTGCCACCTGCATGAACCTCGACATTCACTTCATCACCGACCTTGAGACGTGCGAGCTGGAGCAGTGCGGAATCGAAGATGATGCCCTGGGAATTGCCGATTTTGGTGATGGTTTTGATCATGAGTTAAACTATGTATTACATCCTGATTTGTCAATCCACGCCCTTGGCTTCTTCTTGCTCACTGTGCGGGTTCATGGCTGGAGCTGTCTGAATGAATACCTCAAATGCTGTTTGCGGCATGGTGACAGCGCGCTTTGGAGTCAGGCATGAGCGACACACACTCTGATTTCATCGTGATCGGCGGCGGCAGCGCGGGCTATGCTGCGGCGCGCACGGCACACTCGCTGGGTCTGCGCGTCGCGGTGGTGGATGGCGCGGCGGAGCTGGGCGGGCTGTGCATTCTGCGCGGCTGCATGCCGAGCAAGACGCTTATTGAATCCGCCGACCGCTATCTGACGATTCGTCATGCCGCGGAGTTTGGTCTGAAAGCGCAACCGCTGGGCGTGGATGTGAAAGCGATCCGAGATCGCAAGCGCGCACTGATCGCCGACTTCGCGGGCTATCGGCAGGGCCAGCTCGAAGACGGGCGCTTCGTGCTGTATCGTGGCCAGGCCTCGTTCGTCAGCCCGAATGAGATCGAGGTGCTGCCGCGTGATGGCTCGGCCTCGTTCACGCTCACTTCACGTTCCTTTTGCATCACCACCGGCTCCGTTGCGAGCGTGCCACCGATCCCAGGACTCGCGGAAACGGGCTATTGGACAAGTGACGATGTGCTGGATGCCGCTGAGCTGCCGCAAAGATTCGCCGTGCTCGGCGGCGGTGCCATCGCTCTGGAGATGGCACATTATCTGGAGGGCATCGGCAGACAGGTCACGCTGATCCAGCGCGGGCCGCAGTTTCTCACCGGGCTCGATCCCGAGTGCAGCGCCGTCATTGAGAAAGCCTACACGCAGCGGGGCATCACTTGTCATCTAGGCACCAAGATTAACTGCGTCAGCGAGCGTGATGGCCGCAAGCACATCGAATACCTGCACGGCGAGAATGAGTGCAGCGTCACGGTCGATCAGGTGCTCGTCGCGATGGGGCGCGGCCCGGCCACTGAGGGGCTCAATCTTCACGCCGCTCACCTCGCGCTCTCTGGGAAGAAGATTGCGGTCCAACCAACGATGCAGACTAGCCAGCCGCACATCTTTGCCGCTGGTGATGTGTGCAGCTCGCTGGATGTCGTGCATGTCGCCATCCAGCAAGGTGAGATCGCCGCACGCAATGCGGCCCGTATTTTGAAGGGTGAAGCGGCGAGTGAGACGATGGACTA
The DNA here is from genome assembly GCA_040081325.1 of Prosthecobacter sp. GTDB lineage: Bacteria > Verrucomicrobiota > Verrucomicrobiia > Verrucomicrobiales > Verrucomicrobiaceae > Prosthecobacter. The sequence goes on along the minus strand of JBEBGU010000654.1, from coordinate 1,587 downwards.
TCGCCTACTGCTCTTCGGTGTGTTTTCACATCCGCAGGTTGCCGCCGTAGGGGCAGGAGAGGCCGAACTGAAGTCAGGTGGCATCCCGTTCGTGGCTGCCAGTTATCCCTTCAACGATCACGGCAAAAGCATGGTCATGGGTGAGACGGACGGCTTTGTGAAGATGCTCGCTCACTGCGAATCAGGGGAGATTCTCGGTGCCACCTGTGTCGGCCCTCACGCCACGGAGCTGATTCATGAAGTCGTGATCGCCATGCATCACCACACGACGGTGCAGGACTTCATGACCATCCCGCATTATCACCCGACTCTGAGTGAGATCTGGACTTATCCGGCAGAGGAATGCGCGGACCAGATCACAATCTAAAGATCGAATCGCACTGCTTTGGCGAGTGGTGCACTCCAGTGGACTCGAACCACTAACCTTCTGATCCGTAGTTCTATTCTTGCGGGTTTCGTGGTGTTATGTCATGTTATGGCATGATTTCATCAAGCCAAGCAAATACAAGGGTTACAGCGTCATCGACTCATAACGAGACGAAACTCGAAACACCTCTGGAGAACCAAGAAACTGCACAGAAAATGCACAGGCTGAAGAAGAGCGCGCCAAAAACCGCAGCCGCTTACTGGCTAGGAAAGGTCAAGAAATCAGCCGGTAGCTCCCTCTATGGAGTGCAAATCGCTTATCGAGGAAAACGTCACCGCTTCCCGCTGGAGACGGCGAATGCTGAGGCCGCTGCTGAGAAGGCCAGGAGCATTTACCTGTCATTGGTAGCCAATGGCTGGGATGGCGCGCTGGCACAGTTCAAGCCGCAGGCCGTGCAACAGTTCAAACCCGCCACTCTCGGCGCATGGGTGGAAGCGGTGAAGGCTACCGCAGAACTCCGCCCATCCACCTTCCCCACTTACACGCAATGTCTCCGCCAGATCGCTGCCGAGATTGAGGACATCGGCGACCAGCCCGCGCTGGATGAAAACGGAAACCCGAAACGCGACCGCAAACGCCGCCCCGTCCTGCTATCCAGATTCGATTACCGCGCCGGAGGCCGTGAGGCGTGGATTGCCAAGGTGGACGCCTTGCCACTTTCCGTCCTGCCTGCCGCCGCCGTGCAGCGCTGGAAGCTGGAATATATCGGACGCGCTGGAAACGCGCCAGATGCCCGCAGACGTGCCGAGAATAGCGCCGCCTCACTCATCCGCTGCGCTCGTTCCCTGTTCTCTGAGAAAGCGCGCAAGTATGCCAGTGCCGAACTGATCCTTCCCGACCCGCTGCCCTTCGCTGGCGTGGAATTGCCGAAGAAAGGAAACACGACCTACCAAAGCAAGATCGACGCCGGCGAACTGATCGCCAAAGCCAGACAGGAATTGACGGGCGAACCCTTCAAGATTTTCACCCTTGGCCTGCTGTGCGGATTGAGGAAACGCGAGATCGACCTCCTGATATGGGACCAAGTCGATTTCACCAAAGGAGTCATCCGCATCGAGCGCACCGAATACTTTCAGCCAAAGAGTGAAGACAGCGCCGGAGAGGTGGACTTGGACCCCGAGACACTGGCACTCCTCAGAGGCTGGAAGGCCCCTGCCAGC
>JBEBGU010000049.1:0-12288 GCA_040081325.1 Prosthecobacter sp. | reverse complement strand
CGGCGATGGCATCGAGCATGGACTTCGTCCAAGTCGCACGGCTGCCGAGAGCTTCGAGGGCTGCGATGCGGATGTTGAAATCCTTTGATGCTGCCTGCACGATCAGCGGCGCGATGAAATCATCGCCCCCGAGATCCGCCGCCGCACGAATCGCCGCCACGCCAAGTGCTGTGGACGTGCTTGGAGCGAGCAACGGCTGGATGCCATCCTTCACCGCGTCCGTCTTCACCTTCCGCAGCGATTGCAGTACCACGATGCGATCTTTCTCCGGCTTAGAGGCATCATGCAAAGCGGTGATCATCTCCTTCACCGCCGCCTCATCTCCCCATAGCACCGCGAGTGTCTGCGCATGCTTCCGCACGTCCACATTCGCCGACGATCGCCACTTGGCGAGACTGGCCGAAACATCTTTCACCGGCTTGATCACGCCGCCTTCCTGGCCTTTGACGAGTCCATCCAGAGCATGGGCGAGCAGCGCATCGTGCGCGGCGATCTTGTCGCAGAACTCGACCGCGAGATCGAGGTTCTCTGCCTTCCTCGTATCGCACAAGCGGCGCATGGCTTTGTGGGAGAGGACGCGGGAGAGGGGCTGGGTGGTGGGGGCCGTTTTGGCGAACTGATCGACGATCTTTGCCTCCCAACCGATGTGTTCAGGCTTGCCAAAAAACGGCTCCATCGCCATCCAGATCGCGAATGGCAACAAGTTGTCTCCTGGTTGAATGGGTGCCTTCATGAAGCTAGCAACAGCTTCTTTGTCGCATCGATGATACTGAAGTGGAAGATGTTCCTGCCGCGTCATCCACATGGGCATGTTCAATCTTGGCAGATGCATGAACCTCCAAGCGTTTGCTGCCGCCAATCGAACCATTGGATCGGGGTCGCCAGCAAGTTCGGCGGCATGGCCGACAACCCATCCCAGACTGTCAGTTTTATCAGCTTTCTCTTCGGCGAGATAGTGAATTGCCCAGGCACGAAGAGCTGGTTCAGGACTCTTTAAGATTGGAGCACAAAGATTCTGCACTGGAGTTGGACCACCTTCGATGTCATCGCCTGCAATTTGAGTTAGAATGCTCAATGCAGAAAGTTTTTTGTCTATCGAATCACTGGAGGCTAATATCTGTTTTAATGTTTGGTAGATCGAACTGGCTTCGAGTGCTTTTTCATTTTCAGGATAGCCAATGTGTTCCTTCTCCACCAGCATCCTTCTCGCCATCCGGCGCATCCAGTTGTTGGGATGCTCCAGGGTCTTCACGAGGTCGGCGGTGGCGAGTTTTTTGAGATCGAGGTCGCTGGTGGGACGCGAAGCCTGTACTGTAGTTCCGCCTTCAGGCGGTGCTTCGGTGGCGTTTTCAGAACCGGCTGAAGCCGGGACTACAATACGCCAGATGCGCCCGCGCTCGCGGTCTACGCCTTCGGGGTTGGCTTTGGCGTTTTGGTAGCAGGGATACTTATCGCACCAGTCCATAATCCAAAGAAAGCCGTCGGGGCCGGTCTGGGTGCTGACGGGACGGAACCAGCCGTCGTTGGCGCGGAGGAAGTCGCGGCGCGGCTCGCATTTGAAGGTGGCACTGACGGGGGTGAGAACTTCCTCGTGGATGGCGTTGTCGTGGATGTTGCCGATGAAGGCGTGGCCGTGCGTGTCGGCGGGATAGCGTCCGCCCTGGTAAATCTGCACGCCGGCATAGGCGGCGCGGAAGTGTTTATGCTTCACGATGCTGGGCAGCAACTCATACGAATACGGATTCTCGGGTGCACCGCCCTGGCGGACGTAGATGCCGCCGGGGGCCATGTGGAAGAAATGGTCGATGACGCAGGCGCTGACGAAGAAGTTGCCCGCCGCGTCATAGTCGCAGCCCCAGGGATTGCTGGTGCCGTCGGCGAAGACTTCGAATTCCCACGCGGAGGCGTTGTCGCGAGAAGTGGGGCGCGCACGGCCAATGCCGGCGTCGAACTTGAAGCCTTCACTTTCGGGCTGGCCGGGGCGGCGGACTTTGCTGTTGGTGAAGACGCCGTGGGTCATGTAAAGCCAGCCATCAGGACCCCAGCAGAAGGAATTGAGCAATTCATGTGTGTCTTCGCGGCCAAAGCCGGTGAGCACGACACGCCACTCGTCGGCGTGATCGTCACCATCGGTGTCTTTGAAATGCAGCAGATGCGGCTGCTGGCCAACGTAGATGCCACCGTCGCCGCAAAGGATGGCGCTGCCCATATCAAGACCTTCGACGAACACGGTGCGCTTGTCAGCCTCGCCATTGTTGTCGGTGTCTTCGAGGATGATGACTCGGTCCTTCGGAATATTTGGATGATTCTCGCGCATCGCGTTGAGTGGGTTGTCCTTTGCCTGACAAACTGCGGACACGGGATGGTATTGATCATCTTTGGCCTCGATGCCAAAGGCATTGCCTTTGAACTCCGAGCCATTTGGATATTCGTAGCCTTCCACGACCCAGAGGCGCCCACGATGATCCCAGTTCATCGCCACAGGATTCACAATCATCGGCTCATGTGCGAAGCAGCGGACCTCGTAGCCTTCGGGCACGCTCATCTTGGCGCGCGCTTCTTCGGGCGAAGGGCAAATTGCAGCGGCGGGTGCGCGCTCGCCCTCGATTTCTTTGCCAGCGGCGTGGAGTACTGACGAGGTGGAGATAGCCAATAGGAGGCAATAAAGGAATCGTTTCATGGGTTCAGGCTGCAAAACTACGGGATCAAGCCGATATGATAGCAGACAAATTATGGGCTGAATCGGTCTCACGGATTTGAAACCACAAAAAAGCCCCGCAGCGAACGAATCGAAGCGGGGCTGAGAAATCAATCGTCAGAGCCTACTGTGGCGGAACGCGGAAGAGTTTGCCTGTATAGGGACACTTCACTTCCATGCCGGTGGGTAGTCCGGTGACATCGACCAGTTGATGCTTGGCAGCGTATGGGCTGTTCACAAAACCTGGACGGCCAGAAATCGAACTGCCATACGGAAGTTCTGTCGGCGTAGCCTGGGGGGCTGGAGCGGGTGTGGGCTCGAGTTTCGGCTCGGGTGCTGGCTTGGTCATCGCCGCTACGTTGGAGTTTGGGGCAGGAGTTGAGGGAGCGGCAGATTGTGACGGACGTGGATTGACGACGCGCGGAGTATTTTGGATTCGAGGTGCCGGTGGTGTTGCCGCGATCTGCGGAGCGCTGCTAGCCATGCCACTTGGAACGATGAACGGTTTCTGCGAATAAGGGCAGACGACTTTTGATCCAGCACTCATGCCGCGCACATCAATGAGGCGACCCGGAGTGGTGTATGGGGAGCGTACATAGCCAGGGAGATCAGCCACGGCGCGGGCGACTGGCAAATCAGCGGAAAGCTGAGATGGAGGCGGAGTATCAATTCGGCTCTGCGCTAGGGGCTGAACGGCAGGCGTAGTGCGATTGCTAGCTACCATCTGACGAGACGAGGAACTCGTGAGCGGTGCTCCCTGTGGGTGCATGTAATAGGTGATCAATCCGCGGGTCTGAATATCATTCCATGCTTGGCGCGGGGGCAATGAGCAGGAGACTACAGCGATGGCGTTGAGTCCAATCAGTGGCAGACGAATAAGAGCTTGTTTAGTTGTCATGGCTTGAAGCGGTATTTTTTATTATCGCTTTCCCATTTTAGTGAACTTTTTTGTTTTTGCAACAACAATGATAAGAGTGGCCAGGAATAGCAGCTTTATTATCCATTCTAATTAGATTTATCATATCTTGGGTTTCATGTGTTTTGCTTCATAGAGTGTTTAATGCAGTGGAAATTCATCACCGTCGGTAAACCTTCACTTCCGTGGGCGCGCACAGCTCTCGAAGACTATTTGGGGCGATTAAAGCGCGTCGTAAAAATTGAACACATCGTGGTTAAAGAAGGCCTGAGGAATCAAGTCGAGACCCAACTCTTAAATGCCAGTGAGGACAGCTTGAGAATTATCCTGGATGAACGCGGCAAAGCCCGTCGCAGCCTTGAACTAGCGCGCTGGATCGAGGATCACGACATTCGTGGCACAAGGCGTGTGAGCCTCATCATTGGCGGTGCTGATGGGCACTCTGAAAAGATGCGAAAGGCGGCCCATGAGTGTTGGACTTTATCTTCATTTACCCTCCAGCATGAGATCGCTCTCGTCGTTTTAGCGGAGCAAATTTATCGTGCTTATAGCATTCTGCGAAAGGAGCCTTATCACCGAGAATAGGGAATTAATGACTCTTAATGGCCACCGCCGTAATGAGACTCAACTCTGACTGTGTTTCTCCTTGTTGATAGATTGACCTTCGTTTATATTTTAAAAATTCCAACATTCAATCAGTTCGGCTTCTCATGTCGTCATCCGCTCTCCGAAACGTGATAAATCCACGAAATATTCCCTCCACCAGCCACCGCGGGGGTGCAGATGGTATCGACGATCCGAATCGACCAGCCATCGATATGGAACGCGTTCTGGGCGTGCTCGTGGAAAATGCGCCCGTCGCTATGGCGATGTTCGACCAGCGCATGCATTACATTTTGGCAAATCGGGCCTGGGTCGATGAGTTCGGACTCAATGGCATGCAACCGCTTACTGGGCAAAGTCAGTATGAAGTTTTCCCCGGATTGCACCCAGGATGGAGACAGGTCTATGAAAGAGCTCTCCAGGGCCATGTGATCCGCAGTGAACATGACGCGATGGCCGGACCCGACGGCAGTCGTGTCATATATCGTTGGGAAGTGCGCCCTTGGCGCCACCAGGAGGATGCTTCAGTCGGGGGGCTAATGGTCACTTGCGAGCGGTTTGGACAGAATGTTGTCGCTGAGAGGCCAGAAGATTCCATCACACAGGCAGGGCAAAAGACACTCTTTGGTGACTGCGCTACGCCCACAGTTTTGATCGATGATCAGGGCGTGGTCCAGCAGGCAAATAGCGCGGCGGCCAGACTCTGCCTTTCGCATGGACTTCAGGAGGGTGTTTCGACCTTTTGGGATATTCTGTCTGAGGGTTCCCCCACAAGTTTGCTGAAGCAGGAAATAATGACTACCCTGGAGAACATTTCCGATCCAGACGAGACTGAATCAAAGATTGTTTCTTTGTCCGCCTCGTCCCGTGAGTCTTCCTGGGGTGCGAGTGAGTCCCAGAATAGTGGCGCATTACAGCCAGGAAAATGGCTTTTTTCGCGCGCCCAGCCAGAAGGCGTTAATCAGCGCTTCACAGTAGTGGCCTTACCACATGATCCGACGCCAAGAATAGCACTGACACCAACAAATCTGCCTGCCATAGCCAATGCCGTAGCAATGATCGCGCAGCCGCCTTCACAAGACGGCCTGAATAACAGTCTGGAAATGCGTCGTCTCCAAGACGACCTTGTCCGAGCTAGGCAAGAACTTCGCACTCTGCACGAAGCGGGGCGCACTTTCGCCCATCGTGATACACGCTCTAAACAATACCTCGAAGTCCTGCCATGCGGTGTTCTCGCGCTCGATGAACTTGGAACACCCATTTATCAAAACGAGCCACTGACAAAACTGCTCGGGAGGCCAATCGAGAAGGACGAAACTGTCGAGCAATGGCTGGCCGCAGCCTGCCCGAGTGAGCAGCACCGTGAAGAAGTCGCGGCACTATGGCGTGAGGATGTGTGGCGTCGCCAGCTCACCCGCACTTTCTCTCTCGCCACGGCTGATGGGCTGCTCAAAGAACTCGAATTCCAACCCGTGAGTCTGCCTGGTGGTGGACTGCTAGTCAGCATCCAGGACGCAACCGAAAAATGCCGCCACGAAGAGCAACTCCGAGCCACCGAGGCCAAGTTTCGCACGTTACTTCAAGAAGCTCCTATACCAGTGGTCTTGATGGACAAAACAGGTTCCGTTTTTGATGTGAATCACCTTGCTGAGAGTTTGTTGGGACATCCGAAAAATGAACTGCGCCGCTATCCGCTCGATGCTTGGCTGGAGCCAGAAAGCAGCGCTGCGCGACGGGAAGCATTGCGCAAAATGCAGCAGGATGCTCATCGCACTGGCAGTCTGGAAGTCCATGTCAAACAAACTGCCGGCGCACCTGTGACGGCTCTACTGCATCTAGCTCAGGTGGCAGACAGCGATGGAGAGCCGCATTGCACGATTCATTATTTTCAGAAGCAATCAGCGGCAGTTGAACCCGCCAAGGTTCACACGCAGGATTCGGTTCCAATTCCAATCGCCCCCGAGACTGCAGCGCTGCCACAAATCATCTCGACTCTGCTGCTTAAAACTAATGTGAATGGACGCATCAAGGAATGCAGTGCTCGTGGCTTGGCGCTACTCGGACTTACGGAAGAAGAAGCTCTTGGACGACCCTTGCATCAGCATTTCAGCCCTTCAGACTCGAGTGGTTTTTACACTCATTTGGCGATGCTTTCACAGACGCCAAATGAGGCTGCTGAGTTAACCTGCTATTCGCAGAGCGGAGAGCGGCAAAACTGCCGTGCTACAGTGACTCCGCGTGGTAGTGATGGGGCCGACTTTGAATTGAATGAAGTGGTCGAAAGCGTCGTGTTAGAACCCGGTTCCCAAACACCCATTATCTCGCCTGAGATTTTACCTGATAGCACTACGGCAAACACGCTGAGTCTGCTGGGAGCGCTGCCTTGGCCTGTGGCGAATTTGGATCGTGAAAAATTGCTTCTCTCAGAGACGCATCACCGCATCAAGAACCACCTCCAGATCATTTCTAGCCTGCTGAATTTGGAATCAAATACGATCACCGACACCGCCGCGAGAAATGCCCTCCGCTCCAGTCAGAATCGAGTGCGTTCCATCGCCGATCTACATCAGCATCTGTATCAACTCACGCTTGGAACGGCAGAGAGTTTCACCGACTTTGCTCAAGGACTTCTAGAGCACCTCCGTGAGTGCTATCAGGTTAACGAAGACCGAGTCGCGGTTCATTTCGATCTCCAAGTCGGGGCTATTGAGCCGGAGTGGCTCATGCCCCTGGCCCTCACGCTCAATGAGACCCTTTCCAACAGCTTCGAGCATGCCTTTCCTGAGGGTCGTCAGGGAGAGGTTCGGGCATCACTGACTTTTGGCGGCAGTTTTGGTGAGTTAGTGATGGCAGACAATGGCATCGGACTTTCAGAAAGCCTGCGACCAGGAACTGGCGCGGGCCTCGGTTTGAAAATTCTCGCCGTTTTCGCTGAGCAGATGCGCGGGCAGCTCAGCCTTGGTCGGTCTGATTCTGGTGGCACAGAAATTAGATTGCGTTTTCCTATAGCATCTGCTGATAATTAGAGCTAGCTTGGTTTTGCTAACTCTAAATGACCGATTTTGATCGCCTCCGCATCTTGATCGTCGAGAACGAGGGCTTGGTGGGCTGTGATATGGCCTCCAGCCTAAACGATCTCGGCTACAGAGTCGTGGGCACCTGCACCAGCGGTGAAGAGGCCACTCGTCTTTATGATGAACTACGTCCAGATCTCGTGCTCATGGACGTCCATCTGGACGGCTCTATGGATGGCATCGAGACAGCTAAACGACTACAACAGCGTGGCCCCGTCGCCATCGTCTATGTTACCGCTTGTGCGGATTTAGAGACCGTCAATCGTGCCCGCGAAACCCATCCGCAGGGCTATCTACTAAAACCCTTTAACGGCGACGAGCTGCGTCTGACCGTCGAAGTCGCTGCGACGCGCGTTCAGGAAGACATCAGCCGCCGTCGTCGTGAGCAGAGCTATTTTGAGACTTTCGAGAGCTTGGCTGATGGCGTGATCGCCGCTGATTTAGCTGGTGTTATCGTCTTCATGAACCCTGCGGCAACGCGCATCACCGGTTGGGCGCAGGCCCATGTCGTTGGGCGTTCACTACACGAAATTTTCCGGATCTACCATGCCAGCGGCGAACCTGCGATGGTGGAACTCGCGACTCCGACTCATCCAGTGAATGAGCGCACCGTCTGGCTGACCACGCGAGAAGGTGAACGCGTTGCTATTCAGGATCGCTCCACACCGCTGCGTGACCAGAGTGGTCACTTAACGGGTGTTGTGATTCTTTTCCGTAACCTACCAGCCGAGATCGCTCTGGATACAATCGCGGCACGCCCATCCGAGGCCGCAGCACAAGCGCCACTCGTCGATGTAGTCGAGAGCATCTCCGACCCCCTCATTGCGCTGGATGGCCGCTGGCGACTGATTTATGCTAACGCCAGCGCGCAGAAGCTTTTTGACCGCAGTTCTGACAAGCTTCTCGGTGCCGACCTCTGGGATTTGCTGCCAGCAGCCACGCGAGAAACACACTATGAAGCGCTCTCTTATGCCATGCTTCATCGTGAGCCGGTGAATCGTGAACTCTTCCTTGAGGAAAAGCACGTCTGGCTAGAACTACGTGGCTATCCTTTCGCCGAGGGACTGCTCATTCTCTGCCAAGACATCACCTCGAAGCGTGAAGAAGAGGAACGCAAACATCGACTCGACCGGCTCGAATCACTCGGACTCCTAGCCCGTGGTTTCGCCCACGAATTTAACAATCTACTGACCGTCCTGCTCGGCAATCTATCACTAGCCGAAATGCGATTGCGCACAGCCATCCAGCTACCAGAGCTGCACGCAGCGAAGCAGGCCACCCTGCAAGCCCAGGGACTCGTCCAGCAACTGCTCACCTTTGCTCGCGGCGGTGCGCCGATCAAACGGCCCATCCAGCTCGGTGAACTCGTGGAGCAATTCTTCCAGCATCATAGTCGTGCGGCCCGAGTTGAATACCGTCTCGAAGTAGCACCTAACCTTCCAACCGTAGCGCTCGATCCTGCGCAGATTCGTCGTTTGTTAGGCAATCTCATCCGCAATGCCGAGCAGGCACAGCCAGATGGCGGCGTCATCACCGTCCGCTGCCATGCGCCAGATGCAGATGAAATGTTCCCGCATGATGTCACCACCGATCACCCTAATCAGCCCACAGGCGTCGTGATCGAGGTCCATGATCGTGGGGAGGGCATCTTGCCTGAAAATCTGCCGCACGTTTTCGAGCCCTACTTCAGCACACGCAAGGCTGAGAATGCCACCGGCCTCGGGCTCACCGTGTGCGAATCCATCGCCAAAGCCCACGGCGGCTCGCTCTCGGTCCGCAGTGAAGCGGGTAAAGGCACCAGCGTCCGCTTTTATCTGCCAGTCGATGCAGAGGGTGATGAAGTGGATGCACTAGGCATCAGTTCGGCCTTTGATACCACGCCGCAGGCAACCACCAGCCGTATCCTTGTGCTAGAAGACGATCCGCTAGTGCGGAGCCTGATCGTCCGCAATCTCAGCAGCCAAGGCTACGAGATCACCGAGACGGCGGAAGGAAGCGAGACAGTACGTGTCTATCAAGAGTCCCTCCAGTCGGGTCGCCGGTTTGATCTAGTGATACTCGATCTGTCGATCCCGAATGGCATGGGCGGCGTTCGCACCATGGAGAAGCTGCGTCACCTCGACCCCGAGGTCACCGCCATCGTCTCCAGCGGCTACAGTGATGACCCCGTCATGGCCAAACCTGCCGCCTATGGCTTCGCTGCCGTCCTACCAAAGCCCTATGAGCCAGCCGACATGCTGCGACTCGTTAAAAGCGTCATCACTCAACGCGCTGTCAGAAACGGCTGAGTACTGGCGGCTACTCGCGCCAGAAATGCTTCTTGCCCGGATCACGGAAAGCATTTTCTAAACTACTGAATAATGAGTTAAGCCGCTCTTCTTCTTTGAGCACATATTCGATGGTGTGAGAGTGTGTGGAGATAGGGTAGTTCTTCACCACTTTGGGCTCCGTCAGAGTGGGAGATATTTTTGCAGCTGCATCCTGCACGGCTGCACGAGCTTTATCGATTGCCTGCTGGCCCACCGCGATCATTCCAGTGCCTTCCATACGTGCAGGCTCCAAGAAATAGAAGCGCACATGCGAGTTCGTATTCAGCGTCAAATTCACCTCCACCACACGGGCCACTCCATCAGAGATGTATTCATGTTTTGATACGGCGATGATCTGCGCCGCCTTCACCATATAGCGACCGCCTTTCAGTGACCCGGTCCACACACCATCCTGAAGCATCTCTTCAGTGGTCGGTTTCGTTTGGGTCGGACCTGTTGTCTGAGCTTGAGCCGTAGCACCGAAAAAACAGAAGCCAGTCGTGATAAAGAGGAAAAGCGCTTTCATAGAACCTGAGCCTGCCAAAGGAACACCATCTTGTAAATGATGGAACATCGTGGCAACAGAGACACTTCCCATGGCCGCAGCCGATATTCCCAGGACATCCCCCATCAAACTCGTCGGCCCATGGCTCGTGTATGCCGCCTTCCGTTGTGTGGAGGCCATCCTATGGTTGCTCCCGGTAGAGGCCGTCTGGTATCTCGGTCGTACTATTGGCACCGTGGGTTACTATCTCGCTGGCAAATACCGCCGACTCGCACTGAACAACCTGCGCATCGCCTTTGGCCGCGAGCATAACGAGGCTTGGCGCAAACAAATCGCGCGCAGACATTTTGCCTCACTCTTTGCCAACGTCCTTTGCGGCTTCAAGCTGCCCATGATGACGCAAGCCGACGTCGAAAAGCGCGTCACCGTCGAAGGCATGGAACACACTCGGGCTGCTATGCAAAAGCAGCGGCCCATCCTTTACCTCGTCTGCCATCTAAGCTGCTGGGAGATCCTCACCCAAGTCCCCTCTCTCTTTGTTTATGATCGTAAACCAGCGACTGTTTACCAGCCATTACGAAACCCATTTCTCAACGCGCTCATCTTACGCCGACGCAGAAAGCTCGGCTACACACTCTTTGATCGGCAGGACGGCTTTTCCGGCCCTATGAAACACATGAAGGAAGGTGGCTGCCTTGGCGTCCTCGTCGATCAACATGCCGGAGACAGTGGCATCTGGTGCCCCTTCTTCGACAGGCTCGCCTCCACCACGCCCATCGCGGCGATGATGGCGCAGCGCAGTCATGGCGTTCTCATGCCACTCGCCATTTATGACGATGGTCCAGGCCGCTGGCGCATGGTATGCAGTGCCCCGGTCGATACCGAGGAGATCAAACAAAGTGCCGATGGCCTAACGACTTGGATGAACCGCTCAGTCGAGGTCATGATCCGCCGACAACCAGAGAACTGGTTCTGGGTGCACAATCGCTGGAAAACGCCCAAGCCAAAATTTCTACTCCAAGACTACAAGCGTGGCATCAGTTACCCCGCCGACTACGACCACACCAAGCTCCAATCCTTTGAGCTGCTTGTGCGTTCACCTAATTGGTTAGGAGATGCCTGCATGGCCTTCCCCGCCGTACGTGCCATGAAAGCAGGCCGCCCGGATTTGAAGCTCACCGTTTTCGGACCTGAAAAACTGCGTGACCTCTGGGAGGCCCAGCTCGAAGTCGATCGCTACATTGGCAAAGAAAACAAAGAGGGACCCTTTGCAGTAGCTCGTAAAATCAAAGCCACCGGCATTCATTTTGATGCCGCAGTGCTACTCACCAACTCGACTCGCAGCACGGTCGAGTTGTGGCTCGCCAAAATCCCAAGACTCGTCGGATACAAAGGCTCACTCAGGTCCAAGTTACTGCATCAGATCATTAAAGAGCCAAATGCGAGCGCCCCACCCTTGCATCACACACTTCGTTACATGCACATCGCCCGGAGCATCGGCGCGACTGCCCCTAGTTCTGAAACCGAGAACCGAGAACCGAGAACCGAGAACTTCTCACCCCGCATCGGTATCTGTTCCGGAGCTGAGTACGGCCTAGCCAAACGCTGGCCCTTAGAGCGCTTCGCCGCCGTCATTAAACAAGTCGCCTTGGTACGTCCCGACATCGAGTGGGTCTTCTTCGGCGCTCCCGGTGAAGCGACAATGGGTGAGCAACTCTCGACGATGGTCGGCCCAGTGCAGCACACGAACCTCGTCGGTAAAACCAAGCTCGCAGAGCTCATCATTCAACTCAAAACCTGCCGTCTTTTGTTAACTAACGATACCGGAACCATGCACCTTGCTTGTGCCGAAGGTGTGCCTACAGTCAGTATTTTTGGTTCGACTGAACCCGTGCTAACGGGACCGCTGGGCAACCAGCACAGCGTCATCCGTTATCACGTTCCATGCAGTCCCTGCTTCAAGCGCGAGTGCCCTCTCGGGCACTACGAATGCATGACCAAAATCACCCCCGATCAAGTCGCTGCGTCAGTGTTGCTCGTGTTGGCGAGTCCTGCCGCCTAAATTGGCGCAGCATGATTTCTGACCGTATCCGTCATCCATAGCACCGTGAGTCTGTCATAGTCTGCAAGTGTCGTAGCTATAAGCTATGGCACTTATGTATCGAGCCAAGCGGACGACGATT
>JBEBGU010000653.1:0-3278 GCA_040081325.1 Prosthecobacter sp. | reverse complement strand
GTTCAGCACTAGTGACAGTTGTTTATAAAGTCCTAGGCAGCGTGTTTCCAACTTGGGGCACCGAAAAGTATGTGGCGCTGATCATCGCCTTGATCGTGGGTCTGCTGATCTATCTACAGAGCGCACCCACAGGTACGACGCTGCGTGAAAAGATCGTCGGGTTCCTCTTTGCCGTCCTGAACTCTTTCACACTCGCTGCCGCAGCTCTGGGCATTGACTCGGCCACGAAATAATAACTAATGATTTCATTCCTTCCCCCTTAAGGCACTCACAGACACCCAATCAATTGATGGCCTCAACTTGGCACTGCGACGCACAAGGGAGGGACAGACTGCAAACAAATTATTCATATTCAGCACCTGAACCATTCATAAACCACACACCAAAGCAAAGCATGAAAAAACACATCGACACATCACTCAAAATTCTCGCGGGAATACTCACTCTGACGGGCTGTACAAGTTTGCAAACCACGGAGCAGGGGGCGGGCAATAAGGGTTTCAATGCCGAAAAGAGTGATGGCGTGGGGCTGCATTACTTTCTGCCGAAGGCCCTGATGAAAATAGAGGGTAAGGTGGATGCTGCCGTACCCGGTGGCTATGTCGTGACGGTGACAAAATCCATGGTGGGTGACAAGAGGCGCCAGTTCCATCTGCGCTGGAAAAACAACCCGCTTTATGATGACTCAATTGCGACTCCGATCACGACCAACCCGCAGGGCCTGCTCACCAGTGTGAATTTCTCCGCTACAGATCAGACGCCTGCTATCATCGGTGATCTGGCTACGACGACGGTGAACGTCTTCAAAATACTTGGTGGCGGCGCTCAGAGCGGAGATGGAAAAGTGGCAGCGGCTACGACTGCACCCAAGCCGTTCAGTGTTACCTTTGATCCGTTAGACACAGATGAAATCAGCGTGGCCACCACGATGATGAAGAACGCAACAGGTGCCAAGGTTCAAATCTGCCCGAGTGGGAGCAGAGCGCAAAGCTGCATCGGAGATATGATGGGCAGCGCTGGCGATAAGGGATATGTGAATGCAGGTATTGATCCAGGAACTTACGCAGAGGATCGCGGAGGAGTGCTATATCACCCACCGACGGCAGTGGAAGTGCGCTTTGATTTCACGGACGCTGGAGCCAACATTATCAGCAGGGATACGATTCTCGTGCCTGACCCGGCCCGCATCGCTTGCTTCCGGTTTGGCAGATCGGCCTTTGTCGCACGCACTACGGCCCTCACTCTAACGGAAGGGATGCCAAGCGGGTTTACCATGAGCCGGACTAGTCCGGTGAAGGCGTTTACTGGGATGCTCAGCACCGTGACTGGGACCATTGCCGCAGCGGTGCCAACGATCATCAATGTGCGCACAAATCGCGAGGTAGCCGAAAGTGCCGCAGAAAAGAAGCTGTTGGTTGCGCAAACAGATTTGGTAAACGCCAAAAAGGCTAAGATCGTAGCGGATAATGGACTCGCGGCAGCCACGGGGCAACAAAGTGGCCCACCTGCGCCACCTAGCGATTTCATTCCTACAGGGCCTCATGTGCTCGATACGGGCGGGCAAGAAAGCGGCGACGCCAACAAGACCCCAGGCAAGAAGTTAAAGATCGAAGGCACCGTCGAGCTGCCAGCCAATTGAAACCTTAACTGACCAATCAAGATGGCCAAAAAAACCACCAGCAAAGCTACGAAGAAGGCTGCTAAAGCACAGAAGCCAGTTAAAATTGCTGAAACTCTGCCCACCTCCCACACGCGCTGGGTGCCGAAGGGAGACAGCGGGCTGAAAATGCCTGTGATCAAAGAAGGCTTTGTGAGCAAAGCGCGGATGCCTGACGGACTATCATTGTCTGTCATCCCGCGCAGAGTCTCCGTGAGGCAGCTCTCGGCAAAGTCTCTGATAGAGGCCAAGGCGAATCCGCAACTCGCTACGCTGCATGAACTGGGCATCAACCCGACGCTCATTACGCAGCCAGATCTATACCCCTGGTGTGCCCATGTGATGCTGGACATGGTGGCTCATAATGGGCAGCCGAAAGTGGGTTCTGGCTGGTTGATCGGCAGGCGCACTATCATCACCGCAGGTCATTGCATCTATGACGGAGGCTGGATGAGGCAGATTTTAGTTTCACCTGGCGGACCCGAGTCATCATTTACGAAACGCATTCCGGGCGTCTATTCCGATACGACGCATGACTGGATCTACGGTGCCACAGCGGCCATCAGAGAAGCGGCAGATGTAGGCATGGTCCGCCTTGCTGAAGACGTGACACCGCTCACAGGCACACTGCCATTCAGTGCATATACCAACGCCCAACTCAATGCCGTCGCTCCTGATCGCCTTAGTGTGGCGGGCTTTCCCGCGCACAGTGGACTTTTCACCGCAGATGCCGGCACCCTACGACAATACAACGGCTCCCATCTCATCTACGACATCGAAACTTGGAAAGGTCAAAGTGGTGCGCCGGTACTGCACTGGGGCAGCAATGGCCAGCCCATGGTGATCGGGATTCACCACTGGGATGTCGGCAATAACCTGAACCGAGCCATTCGCATCACTCCCCAAGCTGCTGCGCTGCTGCTGCGTTGGGCTGCGTAATTAGCGCAAGAATGCTCCGCAACTTTTTTCTCGACCCATCAAATCCAAACAACACCCAATCCAATGAATACAGGAAATAACCACTGTTCCATCCACTGCATCCTGCCACCGTTTCTGCTGGAGACGATGGCGGCCTCTAAAAACCCTAAGGTGCGTGCTATCGCGCTGGGTAACATCGCAGCAGCCGCGAGTTTTCGCTCCCATAGGCGAGTCATGTCGGTCATGCCGACGATGGCAGTCAATGCGTCTCCATCACAAAAGAAGCACCGATTGGTCTATGACATGGCCGGGGCGTCTTTCCCTTTGCCTGGGGCTTTGATCAGGTCGGAAGGAGGGAAGGCATCAAAGGACAAAGCGATCAATGAGGCATACAACCATTCCGGCACGACTTACGATTTCTACAGCAAGCTGTTCGGACGCAACTCCCTCGACGACAATGGCATGAGCCTGATCTCCTCCGTGCATGTGGCAGATTTCAATGGTGGCTCCATGAGCAATGCCTTCTGGGACGGCACGCAGATGGCTTATGGCGATGGTGATGGGATAATTTTCAAAGCTTTCACCAAGTCCCTGGATGTGGTCGGGCATGAGTTGACGCATGGAGTGGTTTCGTTCACCAGCAATCTAGTGTATCAAGACGAACCAGGCGCGCTCAACGAGCATTACGCGGATGTGTTTGGGA
>JBEBGU010000652.1:0-3279 GCA_040081325.1 Prosthecobacter sp. | reverse complement strand
GAAGCGTTGCCGTTTTTTTGTATCCATCTCAGCGTTACAAGGTCAGATCTTGGCTGGGGTGTTGTGGCCTCTTGCTAGCAATTTCCTCCAAGAGACTTAGCGTTTCCCTAACGTTACATTCAAGATCGAGCGGCGTGGAGCTGGGCGGAATACGGAGGGCTGAACGCTGCCTCCAGAAGTGGATGTTTCGTTCCAGACTCGATAGGTCAGCCGGGTCGTCGAGGACGTGGCCATTGATGCCTGATTGGATGAGTTCGCTTGCACCATTGAAGCGACTGGTAATGACGGGTAGTCCACTGGCGAGAGCCTCAATAACCACGTTGGATGTGGGTTCATAGATCGGCAAAAATGTCATGAGGTCTGCTGCTGCGTAGGCGTTCTCGATCTGGGGCATGGTCCCTGCCAGAACGACATTTGGGGGAACTGCGCCAGGCAGACGACCTTTGCCAACGACAAGAAGTTTGACGTGAGGCTCAATCTGCTGCCAGCGGCGCATTAGATTTAACAGAAAGTGAAGACCCTTCCTCTCCCAGCCGGAGCCAACAAAGAGGAGAACGTAGTCTTGATCAGAGAAGCCGAACTGGGCGCGAGTTTTGACGCGGTCGCCACGCTGGAAACGGGCTGTATCGACTCCATTGCGTATGAGGTGGATGCGTTCGGAAGGGAAGCTGAAATGGGTTAGGATTTCACGGCGCACCATCTCGGAATTGACGATGATATGGCGGGTATTGGCGGGATCAAAGGTGCGCGCTTCCAGGGCCTTCATGTTGGTATGAAAGGCACCTAGACCTACAAAGGGACGTCGCCACCAAGGGGAGTAGCGTTTCCGCTGCTCAAGCCAGACTCGGTGAACGCCATCTCCGGCGCGATAGACATCCTGAGTGACTGTTCGCTCCAGACTGAAAACCACATCGTAGTCATTACCGATGAGCATTTGGGCGACTGCCTCGGCGAAAACGATGGGGCGGCGAGCACGACTAGCTTTGACCTGCACTGTATGCAGCAGCACACCAGGATGTGCCCCTTCCCAGTGCTCAGCATAGAGATGCACCTCATGACCTGCTGAAATGAGGCCGCCGAGCAGTCGCTGCAAATACAACTCAGCTCCGCCGACTGCGGCAAATTGACGGCGGATGAGGGCTAGTTTCATGCGGCAGGAATAATTTCTGAGACGTGCTGCTTGAGAAGGGAATGGCAAGCTGAATCAATGCCTGCGAAGAATCATGCTGGAACATGATGTTTGTCGCAACTTCGTTGGAAACTCGACGTTCCACGTAGCCCCTCGTCCAAACATGTCATTTGCTGCCGCCACACTTCTCCTTCCTGCTCCAGATACCTCATGGCGCGTTTGGAAGCCTCGAATGACCGGGCCAGGTGAAAAAGTCGAAACGGCCGCCGAAGTACATGTGCAGGGCAAACCTTTGGTGATCGGGTTACCTGCAACGGCCTGTCGAACGATTGGCCTGATTTTGCCCAATGCTGATCATGACGTTCTGGAGCAGATCATCATCACGCAACTTGATCGCAAGGGACTCAAGCTCGAGTCAGGAGTGGCTAGGAATTTTCGATGGCATTTACTGACGCAGTCCGCCTCCTCTGCGACGGTAAGCGTGGATGTTTTAGCGGAGCCATTTCCGGAGGATCTGGCGCTGACGCAGGCCTCTGATTACACCGCAGCATTGCGTCTGGTGAATTTGCCCGCTGGACAGCTCGTGATCACAGAGGAGCACGGCTCTCTGGTTCTGGCGGCGGGTTTCCAGGGTAAACTTTTTCACAGCCACATCTTCGCCCCAGCAGCCGTTTCAGCGGCGGAGATCGCATTGGAGGTGATGATCTCTCGGATGTCTCTGGATGCCGATCTTGGCGAGGGATTTGTCACTGGTGTGACTCTGATGGGTTCGTCTTGGGATCGTGCGGTTAGTGAGTCTCTTTCTGAGATGCTGGATATTCCGGTGCGGATCGTCGCGCAATTGCCTCCAAATGTAGAACTCGACACGCGTGCCTGGCCACGCCTGCTGCCGGCGACTGTGAGGCTGGCGCAAGCACGTGCTGCCCGCAGTGGTAAGCTGACGCGCTTTGGTATTCTTGGTGCGTTGTTGCTCGGAGCATTGATTTTTTTGGCCTTCGCCTACTTGAGTTTTCAAGAACGTACGGCTTCTGAACTCGCGGCTAATGTGGAGTTGACGGCAGCACCTGCGGCTCAAGTGAAGAAGACCGCTGAAAGCTGGAAGGCTCTTGCGCCAGCGATTGAATCCAAGCGCTACCCGATGGTGATTCTGGCAGAGATCACTAAGCTCATGCCACCAAGTGGTATCGTCATTCGCGAGTTTGAGTTAAAGGATAATGAGATCGACATCCGTGGTGAGGCGCGCGATGCCCAGACGGCTGTGCAATTTGTCGAAGATCTCCAAAAAGACCCTGTTCTGAGTCGCTACACTTGGACGAAGCCGCAACCAACGGTGAAGGACAAGACGGCCCAGTTCCGCGCGCAAGGGAAGGCGCTCTAAAGATTGTAAATTTTGAATTACCCGATGGCTGCTAAACTTACATCACGCGAAAAAAATTTGCTCTTACTCTGTGTGAGTGTGCTCGTCTTTATGGCGCT
Organism: Prosthecobacter sp.; assembly: GCA_040081325.1. Lineage (GTDB taxonomy): Bacteria > Verrucomicrobiota > Verrucomicrobiia > Verrucomicrobiales > Verrucomicrobiaceae > Prosthecobacter. Next base: position 674 of record JBEBGU010000652.1, on the reverse strand, counting down.
GGCCATCGTGGCGAATGGTTTTTTGGGACGCCGTAAAGTGGCGTTGGAAAAGATTACCCTACTTCAGCGGCAGAAATCGGAGAATGACACCTGGATCAAAGATCGCGCCTTTTGGGATAAGCGCCGTGCATGGTTAAAGGAAAAGATGCCTGTCACGGAGAGCTTGGGCCGTGCCCAGGGGCAACTGCTCGAAGATCTAAACAACGAAACACTGGAACTCGGCATCATCACTGAGCAGCAGACATTGCCACCGCTGGCCACTCCTGTGGAAAGTCACCGCGAGGTCACGGTGACACTGCGACTGCGTGGCGATCAGGTTACCATGTTACAGTGGTTGGCCACGCTGCAATCCCCAGAGAGATTTCAGGCGGTGCGTCAGCTCGAACTCGAGATCGATACCAAGTCACGAGAGAAAACACCTCAAGTTGTTTGCACCCTTACCCTAGCCCGTTGGTTTAAGCCTGAGTCTGGCATCTGAAACCTTCTCTTTTTTGCGCCATGAAACTATTCACTCCTCTTCTGTGTCTCGCTTTGCATCAGTCCGCACTTCTTGCAGTAGAGCCTGACATTGATCTTCCGCAGCCATTTGATCCAGCGAGTCTTTCGCAGGTCATGGTGAGTTCACCCTTCACTCGAATGGTGAGCATTTCGGACAACCTCGTGCTCACGGGTAT
>JBEBGU010000651.1:0-3287 GCA_040081325.1 Prosthecobacter sp. | reverse complement strand
CGATTGATGAGTGCCCAGATGTCGCCAAAGAAGAAATGGTCGATGGCCCTTATGTGCTTTTGCAGGAGCGGGTCAGTTCGCATGTTCGGCCGGAGATCGCAGTAATACATGCCATCAAGCGGATTGAGTTTCAGGGTGAAGGCCTTGAAATGTCCCGGCAGAAATGTGGCGCTCACACCATATTGCTGTGGATTCGCCGTCTTCTTCCTCTGCACGTCATTCAGGAAGATAGCGACATGGGGCACCTCTTTGTCCGTGAGTTTCTGAAGCAGGAACTTCTCCACGAAGATCTTGCCGAGACGATCTTTGCTGCTGGTCTTCACTGAGCCAATGGTTTTCACAAACTCCCCGTCTTTGACGATGAGGTCATGCTGAAAGCTCATCGAGCACTCCACTTTGCCATCAACCACCACTGGAACTGATACGGTACCGCTGGTGCAGTCCACACCGACCCTGACAAGCAGCAGTCGAATCAGTCGCTCAAACAAATCTCCGTTGATCTTTCTTGCCTGGTTCGATTGTCCGGCTGGCAGTGCATCCAGCGCGATGCCGATGGCCTGCTGCAAGCTGTAGATGCAGCGACCAAGCCTCTGGCGTTGTTCGGCGGTATCGGAGCCAGAATCTTTGATGCATGTCAGCAAAGCCACAAACTCGGCCAGCTCCGTTTCACAGTTATCCGGCGTGAGCATCAACTCGGAATTGAAGGGACGTGACACATTGAAATGTCCCTCTTTCCGATACTGCCAGAAATGATAGTGAGGCTCATTTTGGGAGACGATGGTGGCCTGGATGTTCCCCACCACATAGTCCAGAAAGGAACGGGCAAACTCCACATAAGCTTCAATGCTGGAGAACTTCTCCTTGTCCGTCACTCTCGCGACAAGCTGCTCCAACGTCATCGAATGCTTTCCCTCCGAAGCGCGGTCTTGCGATCAAGCTCAGCCCATTCCTCCACGGAGCGGCGGACGATGCGTTCAAGTCTGCCAGCGGCAAATCCGTTGTATTCGGCGCTGCTGTCGCAGCCGATCCAACGCCGCCCCAACTGCTCCGCGACGACGATGGTGGTGCCAGAACCTGAAAAAGGATCAAGCACCAAGTCGCCAGGATTGGATGAGGCAAGCACGAGCCTTCTGAGCAGTTCTTCGGGCTTCTGGGTGGGGTGAGCGGTCTTCTCACCCATGCCATTGCAGGTGGTGGGAATTTCGATTACATCCTTGGCTTTTGCACCGAGGGGGTTGGGCGTCCAATGATCGCGGTCCTTGGGGTCTTGTCCCTTGCCGTATTGACTTGTCTCGGCTTGCGGGTGCTCTGGGTATTTCAGAGTGTGCGCGCCATAGGGAATGCGAACGGCATCCATGTTGAGCGTGAATTGCTTCGTCTTGCGAAAATGAAGAATGCTTTCATGCGACCGCCCCCAGTCCTTGCCGAGGTTCGCTTTGTTTTTGTAATGCCATACCAACCAGCGGCAGCCTTCAAACAGGTGGGATACTGCCACCTTGACGTCAGCCAGGATCTCTGAGAATCCGCAAACATAGATCGTCCCGGTTGGCTTGAGCACTCGCGAGGCTTCGGTGAGCCAGTCACGCGACCAGGCCACATAAGCATGCATGGAATCAAAGGTGTCCCAGTCAGCTTTTTTGATGTTGTAGGGAGGGTCCGCAAAAATGAGGTCCACCGACGCTGAAGGGATGCCTTTCAGCCAATGAATGGCGTCACCCAGAATGAGTGTTCCATTCTTACCCTCATAAAATGGCTGAGGATGCGGGACATCTGCCGCAAATTCACAGAACACGCCCTGACTTTCCAGGATGTCGAACTCGATCTGCTGATGCGGTCTTCGTTTTACAGGCATGTTCAGCACATAGCATGAAAGGGGCTGGAGGTGCAAGCTCTTGGGCGAAGGATGTCTTGGCTAAGCCCGCAAGGTCTGCGCCTCGCTCTTTTCATCCCCCTGGAGGGTCTTGACGAAATCCAGGAAGGCGGGGAGGAGCGTTTTGGCTTCGACAGAGGCCATGGGCGCCTGTTGTCGCGGAAAGGTGGCGCGGGGTCAAGGCTGGTGTCTGGATCAAGCGGTGACTTTCGGGATGAGGGCGGTGACTCTGGCGACCTTCGCGGCACCCGCGCCCGCCTCGGCAAACAGTTGGCAGGTGTGTGTAGAGCCAGGGAACTCCAGCCCTGTTCTTATCTGCGTCGTAGGCCCGGTTGACCGAGAGGGAAGCCGGGCCACTTTGTTTCATGCTTGGCTGGCGGATCATCATTTAGCCACGGCAGCGTGGCGGCCCCTGAGACTGTGGTTCATTGGCTGACGGGCCTGGGTGGGACAGATTGGCTTACACTCATGGTGAAGGTGGGCACGGCGGTCCTGCTGGCGCACAACAGCAGCTCCCCGAGTCCATCTTCCCCCAGCCCGCCGTGCTGCCGATCCTCTCAGGTGGCGTTATTTTGGAGTAGGCCGATCGTGTTTGGTGCCCAAAACTCCGCAATAGCTCGATTCCCTTCGCCGAATTGCCCAACCATGGTGCCGAGACTCACAGCTACTTTTGACGCAGTCGTGAGAAGAAGCTCTCAGAAGCTTTGGCGGCGGCGTTAGCGGCTCTCCATTTGGCGAGGTTTTCTGGCTCAGGAGCCGTAGGATTGTCGGCAAGCCAGGCTTTATAAGCCACGAGGCATAGGCTGGCGATCTCGGACGTAAAGGCCAGATCATCATGAGATTCTGGCACGGACTTGAGCCGTGCCCAGAGTTCCTGCGCCAGCTTCATGGCCTCATCGGTGCGGCCTTGGCGTGCACGGATGTGGCAGATTTCTTCCATGACTTCGAGCGTCTCTTTGTAGTTCGCATGTTCGGCTTCGATGTGGCGCTGATACTGTTGGTAATAGGTTGCTGCCTCTTCCAGATGACCGGCATCTTCGTTAAGGATGGCAAGCATTTGGGTGCAACGATGGATGGTGCCGGTCTTGCCGATCTCTGTGGCGAGCGCGTGTGCTTCTGTGGCGTGACTGATGGCATCCTCGTAGAGGTCGCTGTAGCCTTCGCTCTTGGCGAGGCAGATGAGAGCGAGGCTGAGATCCTCCCGCCGGTCAGGATGTGCATGAGCGATGGCGAGGGCTTCTTTAGCGGTGGCCAGTGCTTGGTTGTACTCTTGAGCGTCGATCTCGTATTCCACGAGATCAATGAGCTTTTCGAGGGCTTCGGGAGACTGATTGCCATGCTTTTTCTTGAGACCGGCCACACACTCTCGCAGCAGCACGGCTGCACCGGCAAAGTCACGCTGGTTCCAGCAGAGAAG
>JBEBGU010000650.1:0-3289 GCA_040081325.1 Prosthecobacter sp. | reverse complement strand
TGCGACGAGATTGGGCGGCAGTTCGCGTGCGGGCGGTGTCTTGCGATCTTCGATCACAGAGCCCTGGAACATTCGATCTGGCGCGGCGGACACGCGCAGATCGACGGCTTGACCGGCACGGATGTGGCGGGCCTGGCGTTCGTTGAGCGGGATGTAGATCTGGATAGGATCAAGCTGCACAATCTCGCACAAGGCATCTCCAGCACGCAGGCTGCCAGCGGCGATCCGTTCGAGATCGGGAGTGATGACGATGCCTGCTCGCGAAGCTCGAAGGGTGAGGCGTGAGGTGAGACGTTGGGCCTCCTGAAGCGAGACCTGGATTTGGGCGAGCTGAGACTGTGCCTGCTTGTAGGCGGCGGGCGCTTCGCTGCCGATGGTCATGTCGAGTTCACGTCTGGCGCGCTCGACTCGCAGTTCGGCGGTGCTCACATCGGCGGTGAGACGCGGACTGCTCAGCACCGCGATGGTATCGCCCGCCATGACCTCCTGACCCGTCTTGACTCGAATCTCCACGATGCGCCCAGGCACTTCGGCGCGAACAAACTCTGCCTCAACGGGCTGCAACACCGCGGGCCGCTCCACATTCACCGGCCAGGGCATTTGCAAAAGCAGAACGCCAAGTACAAGCCCCACGCCCAGGATGATCCAGGGTCGGCGGTTCGTGCGTGTGGCGGCGCGGTCGGCGCTAAGTTGTTTGGTGAAGAAAGACATCGCAGGCACAAGCAGCATCGAGATCAGCGCGCCGATGCCAATCAAATCGCCAAGCCACGCGAGACCGTAGGGCTTGAGCAGATGATGGAAAAGCATCGCGATGCCGAGCGTGATATAAAGCAGGTAGAGCTGCGCCGCCACACTGTAGAAGACGAACCAGCCACGGCTGCGACGCGGCAGCATGGACTCGACAGAAGGCGTGCCGCCATTCGGCCCGAAGCACAGGCGGCGCATCATCTCGCTGACGCACATCTGCGCTTTGGCGCGCAGGTTTGGCACGTCGAGCACATCGGTGAGGATGTAATAGCCATCGAACTTCATCAGCGGGTTGGCATTGAAGAGCACGGTCCACACGCTGGTGATGAGCATGATATTGAAGAGAAGCTGCTGCGTCGGCCCCGGCTGTGACACGGCCCAGAGCAACGTGGCGATGGCGGCGATCACCAGCTCGATGTAGATGCCCGCCGCTGCGACGAGAATGCGGTGGCGCTTCTTCGGGAAGAGGTAGCTGTCGGTGACATCGGCATAGAGAAAGGGCGAGAAGACGATGACCATCGCGCCCATCTCATGCACCTCGCCGCCGTAGTGCTTGCAAGTCAGGCCGTGGCCGAATTCGTGGATGATTTTCACCGCGATCGTGAGCACCCAGATCAGCGCGAGATTTGGCAGCGTGAGGAAGTTGTTCAGTGAAGGAGCGATGCGCGGGAAGTTCAGTACAAACACCGAAACTCCGGCGAGCAGGATCACGAGACTGATCGCAAAGCCCAGCCACGACCAAACCCAGCGCATGCGCCGTTCCATCCGAATGAGAACAGCGTCCGGGTCCCACAGCGGAATCTTCAGGAAGAGCGACTTCATGAACAATCCCCATGGTGTGACGGCAGGCCGTCGTGCCACTTTGAGCCGTTGCTGATGCCGTGCAGCGGCGGCTGTTGTTTCCAGGAAGCCGCCGATCAGCAGCTCATTGGCAAAACGCAGGATGCGCTCGGTGATCTCAGCGCGCGACTGATTCAGCGCGGCCTGAGGCTGGCTTTGGTGAAAAGCCGCGCGGATCGCGGCGACGTTGCGCCTGCCATCGAAGAGTGAAGCCAGGGCAAAGTCCTCGGCAGGCAGACGGAAGTATTTCAGTGAAAGCGGGTCTTTGATGATGGCAAAGGCACGACCTTCAAAAAGCTGGTGGCTGATCATCAAATCGGAGCGCAAGGCAGATGGCACCGTGCTTTCTACGTCTGGCGCTGTCTCAGCCGTGACCTCTGTGATGGACAAGGCTGCTTGCATGAGGCGTCAGGGTTTTGCCACTTCTAACTCTACTCTCATGCCAGCTTTGAGCTTCAAGTCCTTGTTATCCACGAGCAGCTTGATGCGGTAGAGACCGCTTTCGGCATCCATGCGCGGGTCGATGAAGTCGATGGTGCCGGTGAAGGATTGAGGGTCTGGAAGCGAGGGGACTTTGAATTTGAGATCGGCCCCTGGCTTGAGCGTGCGGGCTTGATCAGGCTCCAGATAAAACTGGGCATAGACCTGCTGGATGTGGACGATCTGGACGACGGTTTCATTGAGCAGCACAGCTTCACCGGACTCCTTGTCCCGCTTCACCACGATGCCCTGAATCGGCGCGTTGATGGTGCGTTGTTTGAGCCGGACCTGAGCGGCCTGCATTTGAAGATTGGAGAGGTCGTGCTCGATCTGCTTCTTGAGCGCGTCCTCGCGCGTGCCGATCTTTTCAGCGAGCAGCTTCTGTGCGGCTTCATGATCAAACTTGGCTTTCTCCAGCACCTTTGCCGTACGCTCGACATCAAGCTTCTCGACTTCGTCGTTGAGCTTCACGAGTGGCTGCCCTTTCTCGACCGTGTCGCCTTCTTTGACGAGCACTTCAGCTACGATGCCTGTGGCGGCGGTGCCGATTTCAACGTCATGCAGCGGGAGGATTAGACCAGGAACAGGGGCGGCCTGAAGTGCGCTGGAAAGCAGCATCAGGACGATGATTGCGTCACGCCACGAGCGGCAGGTTAGGATCGACATCGGCGGTGAGGGGTGAGGTTTGGCCTAGCTGAAAGCGCTGCATGGCGGCGTAGGCGATCATGCCTGCATTGTCGGTGCAGAGTTCGGGACGGGCAAGGAGAAGGGTGAGTCCTTCCTTTTCACAGCGTGCGCTGAGCTTGGCGCGCAGGCCGCGATTGCAACTGACGCCACCGCTGACGGTAACGAGTTTCTCACGGCATTGACGTGCAGCGAGGATGAGCTTTTCGACGAGCACTTCGAGGATGGCCTCCTGCACGCTGGCACAAACATCGGCGAGCGTGGCAGGGTTTTGCAGATCGAGCTTTGGCAGTTCGTAGAGCACGGCGGTCTTCAGGCCGCTGAAGCTGAACTCGAGGCTCTGACCATCAAGAAAGCTGCGGGGAAAAGCATAGGCATCCGCGCTGCCTTGCGCGGCGAGCTTGTCGATCTCAGGGCCGCCTGGATAGGGCAGGCCGAGCATCTTGGCGACTTTGTCAAAGGCCTCGCCAGCGGCATCATCGCGTGTTTTTCCCAACAAACGATACTGGCCGACGCCCTGCATGTGCAAGAGCATGGT
>JBEBGU010000649.1:0-3290 GCA_040081325.1 Prosthecobacter sp. | reverse complement strand
TTGCAGGTAGCCGAGGGCACCGGCTTTCAGCGCGGTGTGGATTTCGTCGTCGCGGGCGAAGGTGGAGAAAATGAGCACGCGAGCGGCGGGATGCTCGCGAAGCAGCGCGGCGGTGGCGTCGATGCCGCTGAGGCCGGGCAATTGGATGTCCATGAGCACGACATCGGCCTTCGTTTCGGCAAAGAGCCGCGAAGCGTCCTCGCCCCGATCCGCCTCGCCGACGACTTTCAGGTCGTCCTCCAGCTCCAGCGAGGCCACGAGGCCACTGCGGACGACAAAGTGATCGTCGATGAGGAGGAGGGTGATCATGAGGGAATGACGAATGAGTAAAACCGAATGACGAAAGAATGTCGAAGCTCGAATGCTGAATGATTCAGCCGAGCGACTCCTGGATGCTGAGGATCAAATCGGTCAAAAGTTCGGCCTGATGGCGGAAGAGGTCATCCTCCTCGAAAGCAGGGCGGAATCGACCTTCGATCTCATTCACATCGCGAAACTGGAGTTGGAGGCGGGCGACATTCTCGGGGCTGAACTCGGAACGGAAGCCACGAATGAGAAAAGCCACGTCGTAGAGATCACGCGCGGTGGTGCGGCCTTCCAAAGCGCCCAGCTTTTGAGTGATCAGACGGGCAATGGAGTAGGTGCGAAAGCCTGAGCGCACGATGATCTGGGATTCGTCTTCGATGCCTCGGCAAGAGACTTCGAGCTTCAGCCGGCCCTCAATGCCATACGGGTCTGAGTATTCGATGCGATAGCGCTGCACCGTGTCCGTGTCTTTGGTGCGAGTGATGCGCAGCTTCGTCGTGACGGAGGTGAGGGCATTCTCGATGCGACTTTCGAGATTGAGCTTCTTGGCCGCGTCGAAATCCAAATCCTCGGAGAAGCGGTCCAGTCCGTAACAAAGCAGCAAGGCGGTCCCGCCTTTGAGGACAAGCGGCGTGTCCTGCACGGCAGCAAGAACCCTGCGCATGATTTCGACGTGAGAAGACTGCGCCGAATTAAAGCTCATTGCCGGGCCAGCCATGCCTCCAGGTGGCGCACTTGGCGGGTTTCCGGCAGGCGGTGGAGCAGCGCCTCGGCCTCCTGGCGGAGGTGACTCATTTCCTCCTCGGTGTCGCAGCATTCTTCGATGCGCAGATGGTCTGGAGCACGGTCTTGGATCAGATTACCGACCAGCAGGTCGAGGAAGGCCCGGTCGCGGTTGGCTGAATAGAAGGGGCGGTCGGCAGGCAGCTCGACGCCGAGCCTGCGAAGCGTGGCGGCGCATTCGTGGACTCCGCGGCGACCGAGAAGCGTCGAGGTGTCCGGGAAATTGACGCCTGCCACGCGGAAGTCTGCCTTGCCGCTGAGGAACGTGTCCACGAAATGCCAGTTCACAAAGGAGGTGTCCGGCGACGGGATGGTCATCGCCGAAGTCCCCGTGAGGTAATGCTCGGGCGAGGTGACTGGCAGGTTTAACATGAGGACAGCTTAGGTTCTCAGGCCGGATTCGTAAAGGACGCAGAAGAGGACGACGAGTTCCGAGGCGGGCGATGCGAGACAGAGGGCTGAAAGGAGCCCAGAGGCCTGCATCATCACGGTTTTGATTTCCCACAGATTCAGGGAGGCCAGCAGATTTCTGTTTTGGAGCCAATCTGTGGGCCTCCTCGAATCTGCGGGAGCACCGTTCTGAGTTCACCGAGGTGATAACGCGAGGCATCGCACCCAAACGCCCGCAGCCTCGACGACCCACCGCAGCCAAGGCTTGACCTCTCGCGGCGTTTCCGCTTCCATCGGCGCATGGAGTCAAAAACCTTTCCAACTCTGGATTGCTCCATTCTATTCCAGCTCTGCCCCGTCTATCGTAGTTGAACAACGCTCGCCTTTATTGACGCACCATGCCTGAACCAAAAAACCGAGAAAGGGGCGTTTGGATGAAGCCCACTGAATATAGAGGGGTTCAGATGAGATCCCGGACCGAGGCGCGAGCAGCGCAGTGGATTGAGAGTTTTGGGTGGACATGGCTTTACGAACCTGAGTCGTTCATACTCGACACCCAATATACGCCCGATTTTTATTTACCTGAGATCGATACGTTAATTGAGGTTAAGCCAGCCGTTTTCCTTCATGAGACTAATCGCATAAGGCCACTTGTTGAACGCTTGAGGAAGACGTTCGCAATAATCTCACCGGGCCATGCGAACACATTTGCCGTGGTGGACATGTTTGGTCCACTGCCACCATGTCATCCGTGGAACCATGGTGAGGAGAGTCCTTGGGGCTGGCACTCATTAGACCCTGATGAAGACAGCTTCCAAATCTCCGTGGACGATAACGGGGGCAGATACCCCCACCCCTTCATTTACATGGGAGCTGGTTGTCACCTGAGGTGGCAATTTGACCGAGAGTGTCCATGCACCAACTGAGACAATCCTGTTTTGCCAGAAAAATGCATCCGACTCTGATTCACGCATGATTTAATTGGGCTAAGCAACGCCCCAACGAAACCCCTCGCTCACGCAAATAATGTTGTTCGGTGATCCAGCAAACTTTGCCGTGGAGGCATATCATGAAATTCCAAAGAATTTTGGCGCATCAGGCTTGTGGGGCCGGATGTGTATACATATTGCCGGGCAGATGTTCGGAGACATCAGCGAACAGAGCTGTCAGCTTGATCACGCCATTCTCTCACTGCACAGCCTTAGTCAGCGTCAGGAGGAGCTATGGCATGAGGCACTAGATGGTAAGACGGATACCGAGATATTCGACTTTCTGGACACTGCACTTTACAAAGATGTTGGGCGGTCCAGAGAGCAAATGAGATCGGATTGGTTCCACTTTGGTGGCTTTAGTTTTCTCACGAATTGGGGTGAACAGTTTGATTATGCGCCCAAGGCCTTCATTTACTCGCGGCACAAACTAACGCGAGTGGTGTGGAGAGTTCACGATGGCCAGGTCGAGGGCGCAGACATTGCGTCATCCGATTTTAGTGAGGTAGCAGAAGTAGCTCACAACTGGTATTCCAGAGAGACTGTTCCACCGCTCTGACACCAACCTGCTGTAGGGACCTCGTTGTGGTCGGCACGCAACTCGACGCTGATTCTTCGAAGCATGGCGGCACAGAAGAAAGTATGGCACGGCATGCATCTTGGTCATTAGGCGTTCGACCTTCCGTCGTCATTCGGGAATTCGGATTTCGTCATTTAACGCGCCTCGCTCAGTCTTCGGGGCACGCCAGACACCTAGCCGAGCGACTCCTGAATGCTGAGGATCAAATCGGTCAAAAGTTCCGCCTGAGTGCGGAATAGATC
>JBEBGU010000648.1:0-3294 GCA_040081325.1 Prosthecobacter sp. | reverse complement strand
GCCAAAGCGCCCGAAGATGTAAGCGCCGATAAGCCAGCACTCGCGGAGCCGAAGAAACAGGGGCTTTTATGGGAGAAATGGGAAACCTGGGGAGGACGGTCGTTGGCCATTAGTTTAGCGGTTCATGTGCTCTTGATCGGCACTGGTGGATTCCTCGTGGTGAGTAACGGATTGCTCGACAGTCAGGTGGATTTCCTTCCCGGAGGCACCAAGCAGGGAGCGGCCGCCTCCCAGGAACTTCAGCACAAAATTCAGCAAAAGAAGAGTCCATGGCTGAAGAAGGCACCGCTGCGGAAGATCGTCAGCATGAACTCGATCTCAGACATCGTCCTGCCAGAAGATGTCCCTAATCTGCTGGATCTGCCGCAATCGAATGATCTTCTTTCTGGTAGCAAGATGGGTGGCTCGCTGGGACTTGGCGGGGCAGGGGGTGGCTTTGGTAAAAGCATGGGACTGGGTTCCAAAGGCGGCATGGTGTTTCAGCCGCTGTCCATGTTTGGCCGTGAGATCAAGGCTAAGAAACTCGCGCTCATCCTTGATGTCTCCAGTTCCATGGCTCCGTTTTTGCCACGCGTGATCGAGGAGGTGGACAAAGTGGCGCGCGATAGCATCGTCGTTCTGTATTTCGGCTGCGGGCTAGATACACCGCCGCCGAAGGGGCTGGATGGTGAGGAAGTCTATCGCACCTCAAGCGGTGAGTTTGAGCGCTTCTGGCGTCTCGGCGGTGCCACCTTGGCGGAAGGTCGTAAGTTCAAGTTTTCCGCTTCAGACTCCATCCCGAGCGAAAGCATTTATCGTTTGTTGTCTCGGCGACCTCAGACCTTCTTCGTTCACAATGTGGGGCTAGGTTACACTTGGCTAGCCATGCTTAGCGAGCAGGTTCGGCAGGCAGATGCACTCTACTGGTTCTCAGACTTCCAGGATCATGTGGACTTTCAGCAGGTTCTCACCGTGAAGGAAAATTTACTGCGTCGAAAGCAGAAGCTCTACATCCAGCCTTACCAGCACGGTACATCCTTTAATCTCGTCAAAAGCCAACTCGTGGACCCCTCTGGCGGTGATGTGATCGAAGCCGTGTTTGAGTAGCAGAGCTTGGGCACCACTTTGGAGTGGGGTATTTCTCCAAATCTTGCCCTTTCGTCCCAGGCTAAAACACGAAACAAGGCAAATCTTTCAGGCTTGTTGCAGTGCTAAAAAAAGACCCATTTAAAGGCATAAAAGCCTTTGCACGAGGGTGCAGCTTGCTACCCTCGGGGCCAGCCCATCGAGCACGTTTCTGGAGTGGTTAATTTGGACAGACTCAGTCGATGGCAAACCGACATCTTTTATGCCAGACGAAATCATTGATTCCATTGAGTCAAACTCCACCGCCGTAGCCGCTGACCAAGCTTACGGTGCCGATCAAATCCAGAAACTGGAAGGGCTCGAAGCCGTCCGTCTCCGTCCCGGAATGTACATCGGAGATCCCGATGAGCGCGGCCTTCACCATTGCGTTTTTGAGGTGGTCGATAACTCCATTGATGAACATCTCGCGGGTAACTGCAAAAACATCTGGATCACCATTCATACCGATGGCTCCATCACCATTCAGGACGACGGACGCGGTATCCCTGTGGAGATGCACAAGGTGGCTAAAATTCCTACCGTGGAACTTGTGCTCACCAGCCTGCACGCTGGCGGAAAGTTCGGCGACGGCGCGTATGAATTCTCCGGCGGTCTGCATGGTGTCGGTGCCAAGTGTACGAATGCTTTGTCTGACTGGTTTAAGTGCGAGGTTTTCCGCGATGGCAAGATCTACGCCATCGGCTTCGAGCGTGGCAAGACCACTGAGCCACTGACGGTGCTGGGTGATCTGGATGATCCAAAGGCCACAGGTACCAAGATCTCTTTCTTTCCTGATGCCACGATCTTCACCATCACCACGACCTATGTCTTTGATCGATTACTGGTGCGCTTGCGTGAACTCGCCTTCCTGAATCCAGGGATCAAAATCACTCTGACCGATGAACGCACAGAGACGCCTCGACAAGACGTGCTCTTCTACCAAGAAGGTGTGAAGCAGTTCGTGCGCGAGCTAGGTGCGGATAAAGACAAGATCCACCCTGATGCCATCGCCCTCGCTGGTCGCCGTGAAGTGGTCATTGATGACAAGAACAAGTTCATCCTCGTGGACTGCGTCTTGCAGTGGAATAAGGGACTCAGTGAGCAGACACTCTGCTTTGCCAATGCTATCCCGAATCCTGATGGTGGAACGCATTACAGCGGTCTGAAAGCAGCGCTCACTCGTGCGGTAAAGGCATACATCAACAACAACCAAAAGAGCTTTAAAGACAAGCTGCCTGACATCGAGAGCGATGACTGTCGTGAAGGTCTCATCTGCGTTCTGAGTGTGAAGCTGCCGAATCCGCGCTTCAACTCACAAACAAAGGTGAAGCTCGTGAATGGTGAGGTCGAAGGCGTGGTTAGTTCCATCGTATATGAAGGACTCATGCGCTTCTTCGATGAGACGCCAGACATCGCCGTGACGGTGATCAATAACATCATCATCGCAGCGCGCTCCCGCGAGGCGGCTCGCAAAGCGCGTGAAGCCATCCGCAAAGACGCTATGAGCAGCGGTGGTCTGCCAGGGAAACTGGCGGACTGCTCAGAGCGTGATCCGTCGAAGACAGAGCTGTTTATTGTCGAGGGTGACTCCGCCGGTGGCTCCGCTAAAATGGGCCGAAATCGTCATAACCAAGCCATCCTCCCGCTACGTGGAAAGCTCATCAATACCGAGAAGGCTCGGCTTGAGAAGGTGCTGCAAAACAAGGAAGTCCAGACAATGATCACCGCCATCGGCACCGGTATCGGTGGCGACAGTGAGGTCGAAGGCTCCTTCAATATCGAGAAGCTTCGCTACCACAAAATCGTCATCATGACCGATGCTGACGTGGATGGCTCTCACATCCGCACCTTGCTGCTTACGTTCTTCTATCGTCAGATGCCTGAGCTAGTCAAAGGCGGGCACATCTATGTCGCCCAGCCACCGCTGTATCAGGTGACTCGAAAGAAGCGTGAAGAATATGTACAGAGCGATGCTGAAATGGAAGCAATGCTACTTGAGATGGGATCGGGAGAAATCAGTCTGCGTAACATCGCCGACGGTAGTCTTGTGGCCGATGAGCGATTGAAAGCCATTCTTGATCAGCTCGTGCCCGTGGCAAAGTTTGCCGACATCATCCGTCGCCACGGGGCTGATTTTGAAGCCTATCTCCAAGCCCGAGATGAAGTCACTGGCAACCTGCCGCATTACCT
>JBEBGU010000647.1:0-3294 GCA_040081325.1 Prosthecobacter sp. | reverse complement strand
GACGGCGGCAGTGCTCCACCAGCAACTCGGTCAATTAAGCGCCCTCATGCTCGTGGCAGGAGTGCGTGACCTGCATCATACCAACATGATGATCAGCGGCGGCCAGCCCTACCTCACGGACGTCGAAATCGCTTTTGATCAGGATCTGCTACACACCTTTGGAAAAAATGTGAATGACGCTGCCAACAATCTGGCGGGAGCTAGCATAGGTGGCAGCATCATGAGTTCTCAGCTCAATTTGATGTGGGAAAATGGTGGGGAGTCAGTCCGCCTAGACACCGAATATGTCGTAGAGGACGATCATCTGATCAGTAACCCAAAAGGGACCACCTTCGCTGCGGAGGGTGTCACAGAAAACATGCTCATCGTCGATGGTCAGGGGGCGAACCGTAACCTGAGCGAGGGCATGCCTGTCAGCGTGCACACCCATTACTCGGATCAAGTAGCGGACGGCTTTTCCAAGATGCTGTCTAGTCTGGCCAAAGACGCCACGGCAGTTGGTAGGATCAAGGCGTTCATCGACAGCACTACCGGCATGCATGTGCGTCACCACCCCATCGCCACGGGCAATCAACTGGCCATTCTCCAGGCCGGACGAACGGACAAATTCTACAGCAGCCCACAATTAACTGACCTGGACACTTCCATTCAGACGGCTGTTGGTGCCAACATTCAGCTCAAGAGAGGGCAGATCGACAACCGTGAACGTGAAGAGCTAAAAGTTCCTATTGAATGCACCCAGAACGCCATGGTTTCAGATCTCAAGAAAGGCGATGTGCCCTACTTCACGCGTGAGCTAGGCAGTGATGCCTTGCACCACAACTCGACAACAGCTTTGAACGTGAATCCATCGGATGACCCCATCTACGCTCAGAAATTCTTCAGCGAAGACCCTCTCGCGATGGCAAAACTCAATCTCGACAATATCGCAGCCAATCTCAATGTGACCGTCGCCACACTCGCCAACTCATATAAAAACTACGTCGATAATCTGAACGTGCCTTATATGAACCCTTCGGTAAAAGAAGACTTCGCGAAGAAAATCGGGCCGGAAATGGCCGCTCAAATCGGTGCGCCAGTCAACCTCATCCTCCTAGCTCAGAGGCAACGCGCCGCGCAGAATGGCCCTGCGCTGCCTGGCGCAGGCGGCATGGGCATTTAGACCGGATCTCGAAAAGGCTGTCATCAACTCGTCTTTGGGCGGCACTGGGTTTGGATCAGGGAGGGCTGTGCGAAGAGGGACTGCCGCGCCGTGATGAAGCGCTCATGGAGCTGGGACGACGTCTTGGCGATCCAGCCGTTGAACCAGTCGGCCTTCAAGCGCAGCCAAAAGCGTTCAATGGCATTGAGATCGGGTGATCTGGCAGGCAGGTAGATCGGCTCGAAGTGATGCCAGTTGAGCCTCTTGACCTTGTGCCAGGAGGCGTTGTCCATTACCAACAATGATCGGCGACCAACAACTGGAGGGTTCTCCTCGGCCAAGGTGTCGAGGAAGGCTTGGAACGTGTCGCTGTCACAGTGCTTGAAGAGCATGGAGCAGAGCCGTCCGTCCTTCGGACGCACGGCTCCAAAGACATTGTGGCGGATGTGTTCGCCCAAATAGGGTGAGGTGCGCACTCTGCCGATCTTGGTCCACTGGCGGCGTGGACGCGGCTCGCCTTCGATGCCGTTTTCGTCGCTAAACCATAAAAAGAAGAAAAAGAAGAAAAAGAAGAAAAAAGATGCCAGGCAAACAGTGCAAAATGGGTTCTCGTTTTTGACCACCTTTTGCTCCTCTTGAGCGCCACTCAAACACCTGGAAATCAGCTGGATTCATTGGAAGTTTTGCCCATCGGAATCACTGCTGGAACGGTTCTGTTTCCGACGGCGCGTTCTGGACTCACGGTTACGGCAGGAACGGGGTAGTAGTCGGCACCAAACTTGTGATGTCAGAAACAATGCCACATTTGGAGCATTGCTGTTCAGAGGTATCAGCCTAGATGCGGTGCAAGACCTTCACATTGGCGACTCCGAATGTCTGAGTCTGTCTCACTTCTTTTTCTTGCCCTTCTTCTTCGGCTGCGGTGTGGCGTCTGGCTCAAACTCTGCTGCCGTGCCGGTGAGGTCGGCGAGGAGACGTCCGACGTAACCACTGAAGCGAGCATCAGGCGACTCGCCCTTCTTTGGCAGCGTCTTCAGTTGTTCGGCGATGGGCTTGGCCTTGTCACCGAGATCGCCGATGGCATTCAGCGCGCTCATGGCGGTGAAGACATTGTGCTGGCTCCAGTTTGCGAGCTGCACCAGTGCGGGCAGGGAAGCGCTGCGCTCGGTGTCACTGCCAAACTTGGCCAGCGTCCAGTGAGCCACGACTTGGACATAGGTGGAGCTATCCTTCGTTGCTTTCACGAGTTCATCATGCGCTGCGGTCACGGCATCACTGCCACGCATGAGCAGGCCCATGGCGGACCAGTAGCGCACGGCATTATCGGGATCGGCAAAGCCAGCCTTGAGTGCGGCGATGGTGTCTGCTTTCATGGATGACGCTTCACCCGCTGCCTTTAAAATGCGTGCCACGGGATAGAGCTTGTCATCATGGCCCATGTCATAGGGCGTGGTGCCCTCCGAGCGCTGATGGATCTCGCCCTCAGGTAGCAGGCCCACATCGCGGATCTTTAACGCCAGCGCTTCTTGTGCATGCCGCATCTTTTCCAGTGTCGCCGCATGTTCAGATTTGGCGGCGAGATTATGCACTTCATCAGGATCACTTTGCAGGTCGTAGAGTTCTTCGGCGGCTTTGGGTTCTTGCCAAAAGAGGGACTGCTCAGGCGTGAGCTTGCCTGCATCATAGAGCTTGCGCCAAACTCGCGTGCTGGGCGTTTCAAACTGATAGGCGACATGCTGCCCCTGGGAGAGATGCGGCATGTAGTTTCGCACATAGACGAAATGTCCATCGGTCACGCTGCGCACGGTATCGTAGCGCTCATCCATGCGGCCTCGGAAGCCATACACGAAGGGCTGCAACTCGGTTTGAAACCTGCCAGCAAAGGCGTGGCCCTGCATCCACTCTGGTGGCTGCACGCCGATGAGGCTGAGCAGCGTGGGTGCTAGATCGACAAAGCTGACCAGCCGATCGGACTTAGCGCCAGCACTGTATTCCTTCGGGGCCAGATGCTGCCACTTCTTCGGGAAATACACGACCATGGGCACCTGCAAGCCGCTGTTGGAGGGCCAGCGTTTGTTGCGTGACATGCCGCTGCCGTGATCGGCGAAGTAGAAGACGATGGTGTCTTCAGCGAGGCCGGCGGCCGCCAGTTC
>JBEBGU010000646.1:0-3300 GCA_040081325.1 Prosthecobacter sp. | reverse complement strand
ACCGTGACCAAGGGACAACTTGCCCCGGCGATCACCAAACAGCCTTTAGCTCAGGCGGTATTAGCAGGAACCAAAACCACTTTCAGTGTCACTGCGACAGGCACCACTTTGACTTACCGCTGGAGAAAAGATGGCGTGATCATCCCTGGCCAGACTGGGCTAGGTCTTCCCACCTTCAGCATCATCAGCACTCAGGCTGGCGACGCCGGACTCTATGATGTGCAGGTCGGTAATGCCACCACCACACTGACGAGCAGCCGCGTCAGACTCGACATCCGCACCGCACCATTGATTACCCAGCAGCTCACGCCGCTTATCGCTGAAGTGGGCAAGCCGCTCGTCATGCAAACAGCAGCCACAGGTGCTCCGCCTCCCACCTTCATCTGGAAACGTGGCACCACAGCCATCTCGGGACAAACGACCAACCGCCTATCTATTGCAGCCGCCAAACTCACCGATGCAGGCGTTTATACAGTGACCGCCACAAACATCGCTAACAAGGCCACAAGTGATGGAGTCAGTGTCTGTGTCGTGGATAAAACGGCGACCACAAAAGTTGTCGCGCAGAATACCATCGTCAGTCTCACCGCAGCCGTCTCCGGCCCTACCGGCACGATCACTTATCGTTGGAGGCTCGATGCTGTAAACATCGCCCTGGATAAGGCTCGTCACACCGGAGTGGACACTGCGACATTGAAAATCACCAGCAGCCAATTCGCAGATAGCGGCAATTACACCTGCATGGCCATACTGCCAGATGGCCTCGGTGAAGTCGAAACAGGCATCATCAAGCTGGCTGTCGTAGGTCTGCCGAGCGTGCCAAGTCTGACCGATGAGAACGCACCGCCCACAGGATTCATTGGCGTGAACTTCTCGTGGCCTCTGCCCTATTCAAAACTCATCTCTAGCACACCTACCAGTTTCGTCATCAGCGGGCTCCCTCCAGGCCTAACATACAGCACCGTCACCGGATTAATCACCGGAAGGCCGACCAAGGTTGGCATTTACCCCATCACCGCACTTGCTAGAAATGTTGCTGGCAATAGCACACCGACTCGGACAGCTCAGCTCACGATCTCCCCCCTGCCAGCAGCCACTATCGGCACGCTCACCGCCACCATCGGCGCATCGACGCCATTGAATGGCAACAAAGGCGGTCGGCTCGACCTAACGGTGCTCGATACTGGAAGCTACACTGCGAAGCTGATCCTCGGAAAGGACACACTCAGCGCTACAGGCTCACTCGGCGTGGGCAGTGGTCTATTTGATGTAAATACGCTCAGCTATCAGAGTCGCATCAGCATCCCGCGCACAGGCAAATCAGCACTGACTCTTGCCTTCGAAGTGGACTCAAGTGCTGGCTATGTTTCAGGCGTGCTAAGCGATGGCACCAATGCAGTCGGCATCAGCGGCATCAGACAGTTTTGGGAAGCCACCTGGAACCCCTGTCCTTATGGGGGAGCAACCGGAACCAATCTGTCCTACAACCTTGGCTTGAACCTGACCACTGACGATCTAGCTGAGGGGACGATCCCGCAGGGTAGCGGCTACTTAAACATGCTCGTCAGCAGCGCCGGTAAGGCCACCATATCAGGCCGCTTGGCTGATGGCACCACAGTCACCGGCAGTTCCATGGTCGGTCCAGCAGGAGAGTCACTCATATTTCAAATGCTCTACGCAAATACAGGTTCCCTTTTGGCTACCTTTGACATCGGAGACCAAGTCCTCAGTAGCAGTGAAGGCGGCAGACTACGTGTCGCTGGCCAAGCTCGCTGGATCAAAGACGTGCAGCCTGTGACTCAGCTCAATTATCAGGCAGGCATTCCAGAAACTTATCTCGACATCCTCGGCACCAACTACATCCGGCCCGGCACCAATAAGATCGTGATGAGTTTGCCAGACACAGCGACTCCGCTGCCAGCCGCTAATAATACGCTGCTCGACTTCAGTGAAGGTGGGCTTGATAGCGCCTCTAGAAACCCAGACATCAGCCTACGTTTCAACACTGCTAATACACCGGTTTACCCCGCCGTGAGAACCGCGACGACAGCCATCGCTATAGTGCCCACCACAGGCTCTTTTACCGGCACCTTTGCTTTGTTGGACGGCGCCATTAAGCGCACCGTGACATATCAGGGACTTATTATCCCGCCCATTCCAGCGACACCCGCCGTCACCAATACCAGCGGTGGCATCACGCAGCCAGAGATCCCCGGTGCTGGAGCCAATGGAGCAGGCTATTTCTTGCTGCCAGAGCTGCTACCCAGCATTACCAAATCAAAGATCAATTCGGGTAAAGTTTCACTACTACCCACCCCAATCATCATCACTACTCAGCCTATCTCCCAAACCGTGAATCCTGGAGCAAACGTGAACTTTAGCGTGCTGGTCAGTAGTTCACAGGGCACGATCACCTATCGCTGGCGGAAAGACGGCAATGCTATTAGTGGAGCCACCGCAGCCAGCTACAGTCCACCAACTGTGACTGAGGCCAGCCAAGGCAGCTACGACTGCGTCATCAGCAACGGAGCGGCATCCGTCACCAGCGCCGCCGCCACGCTCAGCGTGAATGACCCCGTCACAGCCGTCACCCTCACACGCAATCCCGCCACAGCGACCATTAGCTCAGGAACATCCGTCACCTTCACGGCCAGCTCTCTTGGCACAGGCCCCTTCACCTACGAGTGGCGCAAAGACAGCACCGTCATCTCCAGCGCCACTGGCAGCACCTACACCATCAGCAGCTCGATCGCCTTAGATTCAGGCAATTACCAAGTCGTCGTTAGAAACAGTGTCAGCACCGCTGGTGTCGCCAGCAGTAACGTTAGCCTTACCGTCGCCGATCCCGTCGTCATCACTAGCATCAGTCGCACACCAACCGATGAGCCACTCACGGCAGGCACCCCCGTCACCTTCACTGTCGCGGCCACAGGCACCGGAACGCTTACCTATCAGTGGCGTAAAAACGGCGTCGCCCTCACTGGCAGCACATCAGACAGCCTGCCCATTTCGAATCCTACTGCTCAAGACAGCGGCAGTTACGATGTCGTCGTCAAGAACGTCATCTCTACCGCAGGTGTAACCAGTTCCGCCGTCATTCTCACCGTCGTTGATCCTTGAGAATCAAGACTGGAGAGATTGACTGCACCTCTTGCACAAGATTGACAGCCAGCCGCAAAACTCCCTATTGTCACTCCCCCAACTCGTTTTCCCCATGACCACCACCCCGCGCAGCCCTGCCGCCATTTTCATCAGCACGCTGCTCGCCAGTGCCGTTCTCCTGAGCGGGAACCTTTTGGC
>JBEBGU010000645.1:0-3306 GCA_040081325.1 Prosthecobacter sp. | reverse complement strand
CGAGTCTTTCGGAAACCAAAGAACGCACAGGACTATGGCTGCATCCCGACGACCTCACCCCAGAACTGGGGCCGCTAGCTTCGGTCGCTCCAGTGAGCATCGCAGCGTGCATCAGCGATCACGTTTATCACGAGACATATCATCTCAGCTCTCAACGCATGGCCTTGCTGCACACCGTTCTGAGAGATGGCTTGGCGAGAGCCTCGAGTCACTTTGGTTGCGCCTCAGTCGCGGTGACGGCTAATGATCCGGTGCAGGGGATTTGCGATTGGGCCGTGGAGCATGAACTGGAAGAGATCGTCGCTTTTGCACCCATGGTCGGTCCCATTCACGACATGCTGCCACGGCTCAGGCAGCAGCTCGGATCGCTCGGTATTCGTCTCACCCTTGTCCGAAGAGAATCGGACGACATCGCCTTCTCTTTTGCCTCAGCCGGATTTTTCCCCTTCTGGCAAAAGATGAGCCGCCACCTCAGCCAATCTCACCCCGCATGAAAGTCGTCCATTCGCCTGAACTTATTGCCCTCATCATTCGTTACGCCTGGGAAGACCGCACCACCTTTGAGGAGATCAAAGAACGCACTGGGCTTGTAGAAAGCCAAGTCATCGACATCATGCGCCGTGAAATGAAGCCCTCTAGCTTCCGCATGTGGCGAAAGCGTGTCAGTGGCAGAGTCACCAAGCATCGACGCCTGCTGGAGCAGCGTCTGAAAGGCCCCCTCACCGCCGAATAATCTCATGACAACATTGATGGAACGAAACATAGACCTCCTCGTCATTGGCGCTGGAATGTCGGGGCTTTGTGCTGCAGCAGCCGCTCAGAAAGCAGGACGTAAAGTCGTGGTCATCGACAAGGGTCGCGGCATAGGCGGTCGCATGGCCACGCGGCGCATCGGCGGGGCTACTTTTGATCACGGAGCGCAGTTCGTGACGGCGCGTGATTCTCGTTTTGCCGCGTTGTTAGAGGAAGCTCGCGCCGCAGGTGCCGCCACCGAGTGGTGCCGTGGGTTCGATGCCATCGCCGATGGACACGCCCGCTGGCGCGGCGCACCGGGCATGTCGGCGTTGGCAAAACACATGGCGCTTGGTTTAGAGATTGTGCAGGAGAAGCAAGTCATCGCCCTGCGCCGCATGGCTGATCATTGGCTCGCCGAGATGGCGGGTGGCGATGTTTGGTCAGCTAGTGCAGTCATTCTCACAGCACCTGTCCCGCAGTCGCTCGTGCTGCTGGCGGCTGGCGGTGTCGAGCTTGAGACAAGCATGAAGACACGTCTGTCAGCTATTGAGTATGAGCGCTGTCTCGCTGTCATGGCCGTGCTGGATGGCCCATCGCGACTCCCCTCTCCGGGTGGCTTTGCACCTGCGCACGGCCCCATTGCTTGGATCGCCGACAATCAATTGAAGGGAGTCTCCGCTGAACCAGCGCTCACGCTACACGCCACACACGAATTCAGCATGGCTCATTGGGAAGGTGATCGCGATGCTACTGCCCGCATGCTTCTCGATGCTGCTTCCGAATGGATCGGCATTGGAATCAAATCCTTCCAAGTCCACGGCTGGCGATACAGCAAACCCATGCTCGTGCATCCGCAACCCTGCGCCATCCTCAGCAGTAAGCCGCCGCTCGTGCTCGCAGGAGATGCCTTTGCTGGTGCCAAAGTGGAAGGCGCAGCACTCTCCGGCTGGGCCGCAGCAGAGGCCATCCTCGCTGACCACGCAGCACCCAGCCAACTGCCGACCTGCACATGAGCAGCCTCTAGAGATCAATCTTGCTGAGCTTGCTCCGCCGACAGCGTTCGCTGCAAAACTTCACCTCATCCCAAACGCGCTCCCACTTTTTGCGCCAAGTAAAAGGCCGTCCGCATACCACGCAGATCTTTGCCGGGAGGTTTTGTTTCTTCACGCCTTTCATGGCGCTTCGTCTTGGTTCATGCGGTGCAGCGACTCCAGATAAGCATTCTTCGGCGCAGGTTTCGCTGGGCGCTCCTCCGTCTCTAACATGCCCTGCACCCGCGCTGCGCTCTCGGCGATGAGGCTAGCGATGAGTGGCGCTTCAGGCAGATTCTTCCAATACTTCTTCGGCATCTCCGACTGCATGGCGCTGATTTTGACCCGAGCTGGATTGAAGATGTTGCGGTAATAAGTGCGCCACAAATCATCCAGCGCATCCTCATCTGGAGCACTGCTGCGGGCCACTCCAGCGGTGAAGTGCAGCCGCTTGCCATCCCAGTGCGCACATTCATACGGCGTCAGGATGGACCAGTCCATACCCGCGAATCGTTTCTCAAAAAACGGCACCGCCAACCGCACGATGCGGTGATCCGGCTCGAACCAGGCCACGAACTGCTCACGGCCCGTTTCACTATCCACACCGACGAGACGGAAGCGAACAAAGGCATGCATCTTGTGAATATCGCGCCCCACGGCCTTGCACCAGTCCTGCACCTGTCGCACATCGCGGTCCGTCGCCAGCCCGAGTAAATGCCGCTCACCACCGAGTGTCAGCCGCCACAACACACGATAAAGTAGCGCCCAACGCCGCGCATCCGTGTGCGCTGCAGCGCTCCGCGCCATGTCCATGAAAGCAGGCGGCACCTTGATCGAATTTGAGACTTGCGCGTTCGCGTCTGGTGCTTCGTTAGCGAAGAGTGAAGCCTCCTGTGGATCATGCGTCCACAGCACTTCATCAGGATGCACCGCTTGCGTGAGCATCTGCCGCGCCGCAGTGCGCCACGCCTCATATTCAGGCTCGATGACGACGGTGCGCATGGCTCAAATCTCTCCAGATCTTGCCGAGAGAAAGTCGCTCTCAGTCGGTTTAGGCGGCGCGTCAAAACTCAGCTCCAGTTGCTCAGGCGGCGGCAAAAATCTCGCCCGCAGCGAGTCGCTATCCAACCCCATCTTCGCAGGGTGATGATCCACCGTGATGATGAATGGCAGCAGCTTCTTCATCTGCAAACGCAGCCGAATCAGGTCCGCCAGACGCAGCCGCGTGTAGCGCCTGGCACTCAAAATGCGCTCCACATTGCGCACTCCGAGTCCGGGAATGCGCAGCAGCATTTCACGCGGAGCCTTGTTCACATCGACAGGGAAAGTCTCGCGATTTCGCAGTGCCCACGAGAGCTTGGGATCGAGCGCCAAGTCGAGATTGGGCGCAGCAGCGGAGGCGATTTCCTCCACTTTAAACTCATAAAAACGCAGCAGCCAATCCGCCTGATAGAGCCGATGCTCGCGGATCAGCGGCGGCGCTTTCAGCGGTAGAATCGATGATGGCTCGGGGATCGGACTGAAGGCCGAGTAATAAACC
>JBEBGU010000644.1:0-3307 GCA_040081325.1 Prosthecobacter sp. | reverse complement strand
GCCGTGTCGCTGCCGAGATGATCTTTGGCCGCGAACTCGTAGCTGATCACCGGCGTGTTCGGATTCGTCACCGTCCAGCGTTTCACTCGCGTGCCGTTGCCAAAGCTGCTGCGCTCCTCGCGCTCGATCATGGTTCCGGTGAGGCTGGCACCATTCGTCGTCTCGCGGATTTCAAAACCACCCAGGCTCAGCACCTTGGTCACGAGCTGGCCTTTGTGCTTGGTCTGGATCAGGCGTTGCATGCCTGGACCAAAGTAGAAGCGTAGCGTGCAGATTTGATCCCAGGGCGTGGTGCCATCGTCCAGCGCGCCCACATCACTGCTCAGCGCCGCCGCGCCCCAATGCTGGATGAAGCGTGGCTGATCAAAGCTGGTGTACGCGATCTCTCGCAGCGGCAGCGTGGTGAGGTCCGAGCCCACATGCTCTGTGGTCATGCGGCCCTTTGCATCATACGAGTAGCTGCGCTGCACCGCCGTGCCCACCGTCACACTCGTCACCGCATGGGGTCCATGACCACGCGCGCCATAACCATAGTCACCGATGCCGATCTTCGTCTGGATGTTCCCATTCGCCGCAAACGTAAACGCCTGCGTGCTCTGTCCCGTGACGGAGGAGTAAGTGAGGCGATTGATCTTATCATACCCAAAGCTCTCCGTGCGCGTGATCGGGGATGCCTCTTCAAAGCGCTGCTCACGCCGCCAGAGCACATTGCCCAGATCATCGAGCTGCATTTCGTACTCCTGGACCGTTGCGTTCGTCGTCCAGCGCAGCGTCCGGCTGCTTTCCAAAAAGCCGCGCGTCGGGTGGTAGCGGTTCTGTGTGCCGATGCCGTTTCCGTTGTGCTCCAGCAGCATCTTGCCAGAGGCATCATAGCTCATCCCGCGCCACAGCATGGCCCCGCCCGCGCTGAACTCATGCACCTCGCTCAGGAACCCGCGCTCATTGTACACACTCGCCCGCGTATATTCGCCCGCATCCGTCACCGTGCTCACCCGGCCCAGGCCATCATAGCTCGTGCTGACGTTGTAAGTGCCATTAAATGCCACCTGACCGCTCAGCGTCGTGCTGCCACTGACACTGCGGCCTAACGAATCATAGACATAGCTTTCCACCACCTGCCGCGTCGCCGTGATCGCCCCGCTGCCATCGCGCTCAAACTCCTTGAACGTCACGCTCGCCGCCTTCCCAAGGCCATAGCCGGGGGCCGTGTCATAGGTATAAACCGTCTCCGTTTCACCTTCCGTCGCCGTGCTCAGTCCGCTGATCCAGGAAGTGATGGTCTGCGGCCCTTCCGCCGTGGCAGGAACCGAGATGCCTGTCAGCGTGCGTGCCGGGCGACCCAGCAAATCAAAACTCGTCGCCGTGCCCTTGCCCAGCGCGTCCCGCGTCAGCACAGCGCGGCCAAAGCTGTCGTAAAAGGTGAACGACGTGCCCACATTCGGGTCCGTCACACTCTCCTTCAAACGCTGCGCATTGTACGTCGTCGTGATCGTCGTGGCTGCGCTGGTGATGGCACTGTCCGTGCCGACATAACTCGTCGTCGCGCTCAGAGGCTGACCATCCGCCGCATACGTGAAGGCCACCTTGCTGCCCACATTGTCCTCTATTTCCAGCGGACGCTCCGCCTGATCCACCACCCGAGTGTGCGTGCGACGGCGCGTGTTAGCCGCGTCATTCGCCCCTCCGCGTAAGGTATAAGAGAAGCTTTTGAGCCCCTGGTACTCGACCGCACTCTGTGAGCCATCCGCAGACGTCACCCGCACCTTTCGCCCATACACATCCTGCTCCTCGATGCCATACGGCGGTGGCGGATCATGGGCAAAATAGGGCTGAGTCCCCAACTTCTGCGCGCCAAGGTAAGTGTCGCCATTATCAAACAAAAACTTCGTCGTGCTTTCCTGAAAAATCGTCTCCCCATTGAACCCGGTCTTCTCCACTAGCAGCGGCGTGTGATAGCGGTCGTAATAGGTGATGACGGGTGTGCCACCCTGTGCCTGCTCATACACATAGTACAGGCAGCGCGGCAGCGAGCTGTGGCTGAAGTACTGGGTGAAGCGCACACTTTTCAGCCCGTCCGCCGCCGTCGTCACCTTCGCCGTGCCCAGACAAAGAATTTCACACCGCAAGAGAAAGGAAAGCCGCAGAGAAAACCTTCCTGCTCTGACCTCTGCGGCGTTCCAATCTCTCGCGGTGCCAATCTTCTGGCTCAGTGACTCGGGCTTCTGATAAAAAGCAGTGTGGTGAGAGCGATTCCACCAGTCAGGAATACCCGCGTAGCACGGCATCAACAGCGTCAGCGCCACCTGCACCACCACCAGCAGCTCACGCCAGAGTGACGGCGTGCGAAAGAAGGCAAGGCTGGGGCTGGCGCGTTTCAAGGAGGGCCACTTCTTGTGAGTTATTTTGTCAAGCAGTTGCACCCTGACCCCGTTCTCTGTCAAGAATCGACCCCTGACCCTTTCCTGCTGACCCTTTCCTGCGCCACAGAGACGGCGTGCGGAAGAAGGCAAGGCTGGGGCTTGAGCGTTTCAATGAGAGTCACTTCTTGTGAGTTATTTTTTCAAGCAGTTGCACCCTGACCCCGTTCTCCAAAGACGGCGTGCGGAAGAAGGCAAGGCTGGCGCTTGAGCGTTTCAATGAGAGTCACTTCTCGTGAGTTATTTTGTCAAGCAGTTGCACCCTGACCCCGTTCCCGCGCCTCTTCAACAAAGGAGTTGTTCAATACTGAGTAGCGAAGGCCGACGCAGGAGGAACCGTGTGTGACTTCATCTTTTAATAGGTTGGCACGTTCAACGCTATTGGTTGGCGCGGGGGTTCACTGCAAAATTCCAATCTGCTTTGTTATTATTGAGTAATTCACGAAGAAACTTGCCGACTGAAATGTTGTAATCTTGTTTTTGTTCATAGATTTCACCTTCAAAGGAAATGCAACCTGCATAAATTAGGAAATGTGAAGAGATTTTTTCGTGCACTAGAGTTATCTTAACGAGTGTTGCAGAAGCAAAATTGTCAGGCTTGTAATTCAATCTCTGCCACGGCTCATCAATTAGCCACTCAGCAAACTTTCCCATAACTTTAGGGGATGTTGTGATGGCAGAAATTCGGCGTTTACTCTCATCACTTTGATCCCACGCAATCAGTGTGCCCGTAACTTGCATGCTATTCGCGCTCAGCAGCACAGTGTGCAGACGTTTGATGCTATCACTGTCATTCTTTATTTGATCGCCCCACACAAAAAGGTGAGCACAGACGAAAAAGCTAGATATTAAAAACACTTTCATAAATTATTACTCTTGGCTGACATAAA
>JBEBGU010000643.1:0-3312 GCA_040081325.1 Prosthecobacter sp. | reverse complement strand
ATCTCTTGCGGTGTGAGTTCTGAAAGGTTCGTGGAGAGCTGGCCCCTCTAAAAATCCCGCATGAAGACCCTCATCTGTGCCTTCAGCCACACACCCTGCATCTCCTTCGATTCCAGTCGGCCAAAGAGCAGTTTCCCGGCGTCCATCAGCCGCGCGATGGCCTCGTTCTTCGCACGTGGGATGTAGCCGAGGTGATGACCGGCCTCATTGAAGATCATGATTGCCAGCGGGTCGTGCGTGTTCTCCGGCTCGCGCTTCAGCACCAGCAGGCTGCCCGGCAGCAGTGTCGGCTCCACTTCCTCCAGGTCGCGGTGACTCGTGCCAGCGATCTGGCACTCGATGAGCATGATCTCCTTGGCAAAAGGCATCAGCGCGCCATCGCCGCCAAAGGCACCATGCATCAGCGCCAGCAGCGCGGGATCAATTGAGACCAAACTCGATTCCTGGGACATGGGGTGGGACAAGGGTTTCCAGATGCTTCTCTAGCGAAGCAGCCTGTGCCTGCAATGGCTCCGTTTCTTTCTCGATGGCCGTGCGCTTCATGGCGATCCACACCTCGTTCTCCAAATCTGCCCGTAGCGTGAAGGGTGGCTGGCTTTCGATCTCCGCGATCTTCTGCTCCAGTTCTCCGACCCGCTTCTCCAGCGCGTCATGATCTTTCTGGAGCTTCTCCAGGGCATCCGGCGTGTCCTCCGGCGGCCTGGGATCATGGAGCAAAAGGGAAAGCGCGCGCAGCTTCTCCAGATCACCCGCTTCATAGGCATCCTGCACCTGCTGCCACATCTGGCGCGTGCCGTGATCCTGCTCTGGGTGGAGGTCGGGGTGCAGTTGCTTCACGAGCTGGTAATAGAGCTTCTTCAGCTCCGCGTTGTGCTCATCGGAAAGCAGATGCGTCAGGCGATGCTCGGCGTTTTGCAGCTTCGCGGCGGCCTCTTTCAGCTTCACCTCCCACAGCACCTGCTCCTCCTGCACCTGCGCCTCGATCTGTGCCATGTCCGGCTTTCCACCGCGATTCAGCGAAGCCTGCACCAGTTCGATGGTGCGCTTCAGCCGAGCCACGCGGAACTGCGCCTTCAGCCTCTCCAGCTCCCACGCTCCGAGCTTTGACTGATAGATCGCCAGCAGGTTTGGCCGCACGGCGTGCGTGAGGTCATGCGCCTCGGTCAGCAGATCCGCCAGCTCAGCACGAAGTTCGGCGTTCAGGTCCGACAGACGCTGGATTTCGGGATGGAGGGCGGGAGTCATGGTGGTGCGCTGGTTACTCGAAACCCACACCTTCCTCCAGCAGGCTCTCACGCAGAGACACCGCCTCGGCATCATTGATGCCCAGCACCCGGATCGTCGCCCGCGCCTTTGGCGTCTTGCTAAACAGCCATGCGCTATGCCACTCGAAGTGCTCTGCCCACACGTCCAGCCGGGGATGAAACAGCGGAATGATGCCACCGCTCACGGGATCGACTCCGGCGATGTTCGGCCCCTTGGCGGAATTGCAGGGATAGCAGGCCAGCGCCAGACTCGACTCATCGGTGAGTCCCAGATGTTTGAGCGCGATGATGTGATCCAGTTGAAAGGGCAGTTCAGCCACCGACTCAGGCAAGTGGCAGTATTCGCAGCGGCCCGCTCCGCGATCTCGCACACTGCGGGCGGTGGCTGGATCAGGACGGCTCACGCAGCGTTGAGCGATTTCAGGGACAGACGGGCGCGGGACTTCACCAGCTCCAGAAAGCGGCCCACATGGCGGTAGCTCTCCATCTCACGCTGCTCCTCCGGCGTCATCGCCCCCGTGCCAGCCTTCTCTGCCAGCTCCGTCGCGCGATCCTGATCTTCTTGAGAGAAAGACAGCGTCAGGATCGACTGCGCGGCTTCGGGTGACCAGCCTGCACGCTGTGGGTCCACCACGCGGCGCAGCAACTCGGCTTCAGTGTTGGGAAAGGCGGATGTCATAGCGCAAGTATGCTGGGCGGCGTGGAAACTGGCAAGCGTGTGATTTGGAGCCACATCACTGGCTGGGATAAGCACCGCGAGAGTTAGGATAACCGCGAGAGAATACCTTCCAGAGTGCCTTTCTCTGCGGTTATCCAATCTCTTGCGGTGTGAGTTCTGAAAGGTTCGTGGAGCGCGGAAGCACTGGGCAGAAAAGACCCTCTTGTTCCCGCGAAGCGGGCATTGGCTCATTTCACTCAGGGTTTCTCAGGACCATCTCCGGTGCCTATGGCGCGCACGGCGTCCGCTATGAGGCATTCCATCACGAGGTCGCGGGTGGGCAGGTCCATGTGTTTTTTGAGCTGCTGGAGTCCTTCGCACGCCGTGACCGAGAGCTGGAAGGAAACAGGCTCCTTGGCATCGGGCTGCGGCGGCAGACCGGCCCAGCGCAGAATCTGCGCTGCCTTGCCCGGCCCGATCATGCGCGCACGAGACAGATTGATCTGGCCCGCACGATAAAGCTTGCGGAAGTGTTCGCGGCTCGTCACGCCCCAGTATTCGAGCGCATTCAGGCACAAATCGGAAAGGTTGGAGTCATAAAGCTCGGGGTTCTTGATGAGCCCCTTCCGCGCCAATTCTCGTAGCACCAAGATGTCATACACGCGATGCGCATGCAGTTCATCGCGGGAAATGGGAAAGACGCAGCCAGCTTTTTGCAGACGTTCGATGGTGGACTCAAGGTTGGTAGGCATGGCGTTCGGGGCGTAGTCACTCAGTTGCATTTCTCATTCCTTAAAACGGCATTCGCGGCGGTGCCGTTTCCCACAGGAGCTTCACTTCTTCGGGCGTGAGGCCGTAGGCTTGGTTGATGAGGTCGCTGAGGGTGCGCTCCTCAGGCCGCCAACAGTTCCGCTTCGAGCGGCTTATCCTGAGAAAGATGGCTGACGTTCAGAATGGAGAAGCCGAGCACATTGCCTGCCGCGTCCACCCGCTCCATGACAGCGTCGTTGTTCGTCTCGCGCATGTAACCAGCCTTGTCCGTGAACTGCACTTCGAGGAAATCCGCTTCGGCGTCATACCAAACTTTTACTTTGTGGGCCATAATGGGGGTTCCTTTCTTGAGTTGGTCGGTGAGGAGTTTCATGCGGCAAAAGCGAAGGAAAAAAGTGGAGCCGGTGAACAGCGTGAAGATCCTGGTTCAGTGATACCTACGCACCGGCGGCCTATCCATTTTGCGTCCGCCGGTGGGAGCGACTCCGGCGGCAGAGTCGTCGAAGCGGACACGGCGTCAAGGGGAGCCGAAGCAGGGCACACCGCGAGAGGCAAGAAGACCGCGAGAGAATACTTTCAGAGGGGCTTTCTCTGCGGTCTTCTGATCTCTGCGGTGTG
>JBEBGU010000642.1:0-3315 GCA_040081325.1 Prosthecobacter sp. | reverse complement strand
GATCAGATCCGATGGCGAGTTTGCGGGGCAGGGGGGGGGCGGACATTGGAAGGACAGAGGAAAAGTTTACGCAGCAGATGGCTTGGTGGTTTGCTCGATAAAGGCATGGATGCTGGGAAGCAGTTTGTCTAGGTGCTGCTGCATCTCACGGTATTCTTCCCGATCACCGCCAAAGGGGTCACTCACGTCTTTCCCGCGCAGGGCATCCTCCGCGGCGAATTCACTGAGAAGGTAGATTTTATCTTCCGCCTCAGGATAGTCGTCCAGCAACGCCGCAAAATGGCTGCGCCCGAGTGCAAAGATGTGCGTGGCTCGCTCCACGAGTTCGATCGTCACTGCCTGACTGCGGTGCTTCGAGAGATCAAGCCCGCGCTCCTTAGCCAGTGTGACACTGTGCTTACTGGCTGGCTGACCAGAAAAAGCCCCGATTCCAGCGCTCTGAATCTTGTAGTCCGCGCTGCCTTTCACCAAGTCACGAAAAAGCGCCTCAGCCAGGGGGCTGCGGCAGGTGTTTCCAGTGCAGACAAAAAGGACGCTTTTCAAAGGGCACGCAGAGTGCCGCGCTGAGGGGGTTTGTCAAAAGACGGTTCACTCGGTGAACACGTCTTTTCGACGCCACCCGCAATTCGGCTTTCTCACATCACCATGCCACCATCCACGGCCAGGACCTGGCCGGTGATGTAGCGGGCCTCTGGGCTGGCGAGGAAGAGCACGGCGGCAGCGATGTCTTCGGCCTGGCCGAAGTCACCTAGCGGGATTTTTTCCAGCACGGCGGCTTTCACTTTCTCATCCAGCACGCCGGTCATGTCGGTGGCGATGAAGCCGGGGGCGATGACGTTGGCGGTGACGCCGCGACCGGCGAACTCGCGGGCGACGGATTTGGTGAAGCCGATGAGGCCGGCCTTGCTGGCGGCGTAGTTCGCCTGACCGGCATTGCCGATGAGGCCGATGACGGAGGCGATGTTGATGATGCGCGCACCTTTCTGCTTGAGGATGCTGCGCTGAAAGGCTTTCAGCATGTGGAAGGCTCCCTTCAAATTGGTATCGACGACGAAGTCCCAGTCCTCCTCGCTCATGCGCAGGAGCAGGCCGTCTTTGGTGACTCCGGCGTTGTTTACCAGGATGTCCACATGGTCGAAATCAGCGAGCACTTGCTTGCCCATCTCGGCGACGGCGGCTCCGTTCCCCACGTCCACGGCGTAGCCTTTGGCGGCTCCGGGATAGAGGGCATTGATCGCCTCAGCAGCGGCTTTGGAATTGGCTTCCGTGCGGCTGATGATGGCGACTTTGGCTCCCTCGGAAGCGAGCTTTTCTGCGATGGCTTTACCGATGCCTCTTCCAGCACCAGTGACGACGGCTACTTTATCTTGGAGTTTACCCATCTGTCATCATGGCAATCCCAAACGTGATGGCAAGGGCGGAGTCACTTGGCAGAGCTAACGCACCCAAAGAGAGCCGTGAAAGAGCCACAGGATTCACAAGATTAGCATGATTAACAGGTCTGTAAAAATCCTGCTCATCCTGCCAATCTTGTGAATCCTGTAACAAAAGGAGCCACCCAAATTTACACGCTTATTTCATGTGTAAGCTCTTGAGTGCTCTGGGCCTCGCAGGGATGACGACGCCGTAACAGCCTGCCAGAATCAAGCTGGCACCGATGATTTGGATTTGGCTAAAGGTCTCATCAAAAAACATCCAACCGCATAGCGTGATGCACAGTGGCAGCATGATTTGAAACGCACCGCCGATGCTGACGGGCAGGTAGCGAAAGCCCTCTGTCATGCCGATCTGTCCGCATGAGGCACACAGCGCGGCGAGTGTAAGCAGGCCGATATCCACGAGTCCGGGTGCGCTCACGGTGAAACAAAAAGGCAGGGCAAAGAGTCCTGTGTAGATGCACTGACTGGCAAAGATGGTACCGCTGGTCTCGGTGCGTGTGAGCTGGCGGATGACGACGACGACAGCGGCTGAGACGAGCGCGCCAAAGATGGCGAGGAGTTCATAGCGCCCGAGCTGGCTGAAGTCACCGCTCTGCAACCCGGTGATGAGTGCGATGCCGATGATAGCGAGCGCCATGCCGATGATCTTTCTCAGAGTCAGGACTTCCCCCAGCAGTGGCACGGCGATCAGTGCCGCCCAGATGACCCAGGTGTTGCCGATCAGGGTCGCTTTGCCTGCTCCGAGAGGCGGCATGGTGAGGTAATAGGCCGCTGTTCCCAGAGCGCCCATCACACCGCGTGAGACGAGCATCCGCCCGGTGGCTGCACGTTTAAAACTGACCTGTCCACGCGGTCCGTAGAGTCCCCAGACGACGAGCAGACCGATGCCCGCGCGAAACAGTAGTGCCCACCAGCCACTGATCCCGCGCTCGGTGCCGAGGTGCTTCACCAGCAGCGCCATGCCGGTGAATCCGACGAGTGAGCCGAGCATCCACATGGCTCCACGACGGAGATCGTAGTGCGCTAGAGCAGGCTTGGTTTTTGGCATCGCCCCTGTTTCGTGTCGAGCTTTCATCAATGCAAGCTTCCTCTGGCATTGACGTTTTCCATCGCCCCGACAAATCTAGTCTTCATGCTGCGCCGTCACCTGCTCCTCACCACGTCAGCCTTGCTGGCGTCTGGATTGACGACGCTGAGTGCGGCGCTTGCGGGTCGCAGACTCGGACTCGTGATCCACTCCTACTCGCACCGTTGGCGCGGCAAGCATTCGAGCATCAAGCACCCAGCCTTTCGTGATGTGCTCGACGTGATGGATCATGGCCGCGAGCTAGGCATCGGCAGTCTGCAAATCGGAGTCGAAGGCTGGAGTCTCGACTTGGCTCAAAAAGTGCGCGCTTCATCTGAATCCTACGACATGAAACTGGAAGGCAGCATTCGTTTGCCGCAGGCGCCAGGCGATGTGGAGCGCTTCACCCATGAGCTGCGCATTGGCAAAGAAGCTGGTGCCACGATCTTCCGCACTGCTATAGGTGGGAGACGATATGAGGTCTTTTCAAAGCGCACCGACTTTGAGCAATGGCAGGCCGGAGCCAAGCGCTCGCTGGAGCTGGCCGAGCCGATTGCGCGGCGTCTCGGTGTGCGCATCGCGGTGGAGAATCACAAGGACTTCGAGACGGTCGAGCTGGTGGAAATGATGCAGGCCATCTCCAGTCCGCAGATCGGTGTGTGTCTCGATACGGGGAACAGCCTCGCGCTGCTGGAGTCACCGCTGGAGGTGGTGCGGCAGCTCGCGCCTTACACGCTGACGGTGCATTTCAAAGACATCGCCGTGCATCTCACGGAGGATGGTTTTGAAATGGCTGACGTGCCACTAGGG
>JBEBGU010000641.1:0-3315 GCA_040081325.1 Prosthecobacter sp. | reverse complement strand
ATGACCAGTGCCGTGTATCAGCAAAGCAGCACGAATACGGCCAGCGCTGCTGCCGCGATTTCTGACCCTGAGAACCGTCTGCTGAATCACTTTCCTGTTCAGCGTTTGCAGGCAGAGGAGATCCGAGATGCGCTGCTCGCTGTGGCTGGTCAGCTCGATGGGCGCATCGGTGGAAAGACCGTACCGCTGCGCAATCGGCAGTTCGTTTTCAATCACACCTCCAAAGATGCCACGACCTATGTGAGCACTCGCCGTGCGCTGTACATGCCGATCATCCGCAACAATTTGTACGATCTCTTCCAGCAGTTCGACTATCCCGATCCATCCACCTCCACGGGTCTGCGCAACAGCACCATCGTTTCCCCGCAGGCACTGCTGCTGATGAATAGTGATCTGGTGATGCAAGCTGCCGATGCACTAGCGACCAAGCTGAGGCTGATGAATGGGGCTGAGAAGCGCCTCCAGTTTGCCTATCATCTGGCCTTTGGTCGTGAGGCTCAGCCCAGTGAAATCCAGCGCGCACGCAATTTCCTCACCGTCACTGACGCGACACTCGCCTCTGACATCAGTGATGCAAGCGAGCGAGAAGCCCGCGCCTGGAGCCTGTATTGCCAGACGCTGTTCATGGCGAACGAGTTCATCTATCTGCGCTAGAGCCGAACAGGCACACCGTGTCCGTCGAGGAACCGCTTCACATCTCCGACGGTGTATTCGCCAAAGTGGAAAACGCTGGCTGCCAGCACGGCATCTGCTTTGCCCTGGCTGAGCACATCTGCCATGTGCTGGAGATTCCCCGCACCACCACTGGCGATGACTGGGATCGTCACCGCCTCACTCACCGCCCGCGTCAGAGCGATGTCGTAGCCAGCCTTGGTGCCATCAGCATCCATGCTCGTGAGGAGGATCTCCCCTGCCCCACGGCGGCACACTTCGATGGCCCATTCGATGGCGTCCAGCTCGGTGGGATTTCTGCCTCCATGCGTATAAACTGTCCATGAGCCACGGGCATTGCGCTTTGCATCAATAGCCACCACGAGGCACTGGCAACCAAAAGCCTCAGCGGCTGCGTCGATCACTTCAGGTGTCTTTACAGCGGCGGTGTTGATGCCCACTTTGTCAGCACCAGCCATGAGCATCTCACGCATGTCAGCCACGGTGCGGATGCCACCACCGACAGTCAGCGGCATGAAGCAGCTTTCCGCCGTACGTGCCACCACTTCAGCCATGGTTTTGCGCTCTTCGTGACTGGCGGTGATGTCTAAAAAAACCAATTCATCTGCTCCTTGAGCATTGTACAGTTTGGCACACTCGACCGGATCGCCAGCATCCCGCAGTTGCAGGAACTGCGTGCCTTTGACGACACGGCCTTCTTTGACGTCGAGACAGGGAATGATGCGCTTGGTAAGCATCATCCCGCCATACAGAGGCAGGCTACGTGAAGCAAGCGCCTGTGATGATCACTTGGCAGCTTCTAACGCAGGGAGGCCGATGTTTGGCACCCAGCGCACCTCCATCAGCGTGTCCAGATAGGCCGAGTTTTCCCCCTCTTTGAAAATACCAGCGGCGCGCGTCATCCAGTCCTTAGCCGCAGCGTCGTCCTTCTTTTGGAAAGCCATGGCCGCATGACCGTAATAGTAAGCAGGTGTGTCATCCATGAAGGTGAAACTGTCCTTAAGCGTCTTCTCAGCCACCAGCACTTGATCCTGCTTCACTTCACAAACAAGGCGCTTAAAGATCACCAGATGGCGCACCTGCATGGGGATTTTCGGGAAGTCTGCCAGCAACTTTTGAAAGGCAGCGCCTGAGCCTGCCCAGTCATGCTTCACGAAGAGCAGCTCCGCTTTATTGAAGCGTGGAGCCAGGGCATCTGGCTGCAACGTTTCTGCCTTATCAAACATCTCGGACGCTTTGGCAAAGTCACGAAGCGAGGGCGACAAATAAATGGAGCCGCGCATGTTGTAGAGATCAGGCAGCTCGGGAGCGATCGCCTCCAGTTCATCGAGCTTTGCCATCGCATCTACAAAACGCTGACGCTGCTGTAGCTCTTGAGCTTCCTGGAGCTTCTTAATCGCCTCTGGAGGCATGGTCTTCGATACCTGCTGCGCATGAGCGAGGCTAAAGAGTGTCGAAATAACAGCTAAACAGAAGAGTGAACGGGCATTCATTTGTCCATGATAGCGGCCCGACTTCCCCCTAGCAAAAGAAAAGAAGCAGTCCGTCAGCATGTGACAACAACGTCACGCTTTCACGACCCAGTACATGCGATACCATGAGGCCGATGAGGAAACGCCTGCGCTGGATGCTGATCACCGCCCTGCCCGTTCTGTGCGCTGCACTGGGCTGGTGGGTCCTGCCTTGGTGTGTGTCGCTACCAGACTCTTTGATCCAGTCGCGCACGCCGTCTGTGAGCTTTGCCGCAAGCGATGGCACCCCCCTGCGCCAGCTCCTCACCACAGAGGGAGATCGAGTGAGTGGCAGCATCCCATTTGAGTCCCTGCCCGCCCCGCTGATCAAAGCCACACTCGCTGCGGAGGATCAGCGTTTCTGGTCACACGGCGGCGTGGACTTGCTAGCTGTGGCACGCGCGGTGCGGGACAATGCTAGCGCGGGTCGCATCGTCTCTGGAGCTTCGACCATTCATCAGCAGCTCATCAAAGTCAGCGCTCAGCGTGCAGGCAAACGTACTCTCGGCGTGAAGCTCGTCGAGGCACTGCAAGCGCGCCGCCTGAGCATGACTTGGCCGCGCGAGCGTGTGCTCACGGAGTATCTCAGCCGCATTAGTTATGGCAATCTACTCACTGGCTGCACCACCGCTGCTTCCGGCTATTTCAATAAGCCGCTGAGTGATCTCACCGTGGCCGAGTGCGCGCTGCTCGCCGCCATTCCGCAGTCGCCGACGCGCTACAATCCCTTTCGCCAACTCGAAAACATCCGCCCGCGTCAGCAGCGTATTCTTGAAGCCATGCATGAGCATGGCTGGCTCACAGATGAAGGCTTGCGAGTCGCTTTGACAGAGAAGCTGAGCCTCCAGCGTTTCACGGGTGGCTTTGCTGCGCCTCATGCTGTCGAGCTGATCAAAGCCCAGCATTTAGCGATGACTGGCACGATCCAGACCACGATTGATTCGGCTCTCCAGCAGCAGGTCGAAGAAATCATCCGTGCCCGGCTTGCAGCACTCAAAGACCGCCACGTCACGCAGGCAGCCGCCGTCGTGATCGACAATGCCACGGGGCACATCCTCGCACTCGCAGGCTCACGCGACTTCTTTGCTGCCGACGGCGGGCAGATTAATGGGGCCTGGGCACCGCACTCGCC
>JBEBGU010000048.1:0-12446 GCA_040081325.1 Prosthecobacter sp. | reverse complement strand
GCTTGATGGTGGAACCCGCGGTCAGGGCTTGATTGCAGGCGCCGGTGCCGCGCCCGCCGCAACCGATGAGGGAGATCTTGATTTCGTTATCCTTCGGTGCGGCGAAGGCGTGCGTGGCTGCGGACATGGCGGCAGCGGAGATGAATTGGCGGCGTGTGTTCATGGTGGGATGCGTGGTTAGAGTTTGAGCAGGTCGGCGACAGGCAGTGGCTTTTGCAAACGAATGGATTCTTCGGCGACGAGGCAGAGTCCGGCGGACCAAAGGCCATCGAGACCAGTAGCGAGCCTGTGCGGTTCGCCGCGCACCATGCGAATGGCTTGCGCGATTTCCTCGCGCAGTTCAAAGACTTCGCCGCTCGCTTGCGCGATGGGCTGGTTCACGAGTGTCTCGCCATCGAAGACTTTGAGGAAGAACTCAGGCGCTTCGGTGCGGTCGAGCGCGCCGCTCCAGCCGGCCCAGATCGCACCTTTGGTGCCGGTGACTTTGACGGTCTGATGATGCTCAAAGGCGGCGAGCGTCTGCGAGACGACGGCGTAGCTGCCGTTCGGGTATTTGAACATGGCGCTGAAGTTGTCAAAGAGCTGGGGGCGTGATGGATCACGCGAGTTACCATAGGCGTAGAGTTCCACCGGATCGCCGCTGCCTTCGAGATACCAGCGCGCGAGATCGAAGAAGTGAATCGGCTCTTCCAACACCCAACTGCCGACACGGCTCGGATCATAGCGCCAGCCGCCTGCACCCTGGCGATACGGTTTGCGGAGCAACTCGACGAGGACGTATTGCGCCTCACCGATGGTGCCTGCTTGGATGATTTTTTTGATCTCTCCCCACTGTGATGAAAGGCGGAACTCATGCCCGAGAGCTAGCTTCACGCCGCACTCGGCAGCGCAGGCAGTGATGGCTTTGCAGTCCTCCACGGTGGTGGCCATGGGCTTTTCCAGCAGTACATGCTTGCCGCGCTTCATCGCGGCGATGGAGATCTCACGATGCGTGTGGCTGGGCGTGACGATGTCGATGATGTCGAAGTCGCCTTGCGCGATCATCTCGTGCGCATCCGAGTAGATCTTAGCTTTCGGATAGACGGCAGCGGCCTCCTCGCGAGTGGCCTCCGTGGGCGCGGAGATGGCGACGAGTTGCGCCTCTGGGTTGAAGGTGATGGATAGAGCGTGATGTTTTCCCCAGGCACCGAAGCCTGCGAGAGCGAATTTAATTGGGGGCATGATGAAGGATGACCGGAGATGTTATTTTCTTGGTGCGGTGGTCAGTGGTGTGACGGGGTTTTTCACCAGACGACCTTGGACTTCATTCAAACGGCAGGCAGGCAGCTTGGGCAGGACATGTTTGGCGAAGAGATCGCACTCATCCAGATGCGGATAGCCGCTCAGTACAAAGGCGCGGATTCCCATGTCCATGTAGCGGTTGAGCTTGGCGAGCACCTGATCGGGATCGCCGACGATGGCGCTGCCGCAGCCGCTGCGCGCGAGGCCCACGCCGCTCCAAAGATGGTCTTCGATGTAGAGGTCCGTTGCCTGCGCGCGGAGTTCGTCCTGCCGCTGAACGCCGAAGCTCTTGCTGTCTTGCGAACGCGCTTTGATTTCCGCGCCCTTGGCCGCATCGAGCTTCGAGATGAGGTGATCCGCAGCGGCACGCGCTTCAGCTTCCGTCTCGCGCACGATGACGTGGCTGCGAAATCCAAAATCAATCTTGCGCCCGTGTGCCGCCGCCTTCTCCGACATGACGCGCATCGTTTCCTCGATGCGATCCTCAGTCTCCGGCCACATGAGGAAGACATCGCAGTGCTTCGCGCAAAGCTCCTGCGCGGCGGGCGAGATGCCGCCGAAATACATCAGCGGGCCGCCATTCTGCTGGTAAGGCTTGGCCGGCTCAGTGGTGGGCAGGCTGATGGTGTAATGTTTGCCGTGGAATTCATACGGACCCTCTGTCGTCCACATGCCTTGGAGAATCTGGATGATCTCGCTGGCGCGCTCGTAGCGCACCTCGTTGCTCTCTTTCATGCCCGGCATGTCTGAGGAGATGATGTTGATGCACAGCCGCCCTTTGGCGATGTGATCCACCGTGGCGAGCGCCCGCGCGAGCATCGGCGGCCACACCTCGCCCATGCGTAGCGCGACGAGCTGGTTGATCTGCTGCGTCTGCGGAGCCAGCGCAGCGGCAAAGGCCAGCGCGTCCTGCCCGGCGATCCAGCCAGAGGGCAGCAGGATGTTTTGGTAACCGTTGGCGTCGGCCTTGCGGACGATGTCGCCGCAATGCTCGTAGCTGGAGCGCAGCGCGCCATCAGGCACGCCGAGGAACTCGTAATCGTCAGAGCAGAGAGCGGAGAACCAGGCGACTTCGCATTGGCGGGATGGGGTGCGGATGGTGGGTGGATTCATGGTGGGGAGGAGGTGTGCAAACGTGTTGTTGATCTTATTTATTGCAATACTGGAATAAAATAACAAGGTCTATTTTTCTGGCTGCGTCGCTGTCTGTGTCTGGCACTTCCCGCCGCGCACGGCATCAACGAAAATCTTCACCTCTGCCTCGGTGGTGCCGAGGATTTGCTGGGCGCGTTTGAGGGCGTTGCGAGTAGCAAGGTTGGGATTGCTCGGGCTCGCGGGGAAGATGTTGTCTTTGCCAAGCACCTCGACCATGCCGGAGTCGCGCAGCACGCGATATACATCCTTGGTGATGCCGCTGATGAGCACGTCGCGTCCATCGTGGCGCACCACGCGCACGAGTTCATCGAGTGCCATGACGCTGGTGGCGTCCAGGTTGCGGGCGTTCTTGAGGCGCAGGATGATGATGCGCAAATTGGGATCGGCGAAGACTTGCTGCGCCTGTGAGCGAAATAGGTCGGCAGCGCCAAAGAACAGCTCGCCCTCGACATGGACGATGGAGATGGCGGGATGCTGCCGAGCACGGGATTGTCCGGCCTCGGCGAGATGACCGTCGTGATTGAACTCATACTCCATGAGCGAGGGGCGGCTGGCTTTACGCAGATAGAGCATGAGGGAGACGGCAACACCAATTAAGATGGCGGCGTGTAGCGGCAGTAGAAGCGTGGCGGCGAGTGTGATGAGAAAGGTCAGCGCGTCCGAGCCGGTGGCGCTGAGGCAGATCATCACGTTGCGGCGATGGATGAGCGAGAGAGCAACGCAGATGATGAGCACGGCGAGCGTGGCGCGCGGGATGTAGCCGACGAGGCTGCCCAGCGTGAATGCGCCGATGAGGCAGAAGACACCATTGAACAGCGCGGCGAGGGGGGTGCGCGCGCCGCTTTGATGATTGAGCGCGCTGCGCGTGAGAGAGCCTGAGCACGGCATCCCCGCGAGATACGCGCAGGCCAGGTTCGTGATGCCGAGGCCGAGCATGTCCTGATTGCCATCCACGCGCTCACCGCTGCCACTGGCGAGAGTTTTTGCCATGGACGAGCTTTCCAGCATGGCCAGAAAAGCGAGCGCGATGGCGAGGCCAAAGAGTTGGTTGAAGTCCGCGAGAAAGCGCGGCGAGGTGAAGTCCGGCGCGTGCGGCAGCAGATCGGCGATGCCAAAGCGCGCGTCAGCATACGTCGCGGCCGCAAAGCCATGCTGACGTGCGGCATATACGGCGAGAGAGGCTAAGATGAGCGCCAGCGCGAGCGACGGCCAGCGCGGACGCCACCACCGCAGCAGCGCGTAAAACGCAGCGGTGGAACCAGCCACGAGGAGACTCTGCCACTGGCAGTGCGGCAGGCTTTTGAGCAGTTGCATCACGATGCCAGGCAACGTGCGAGCCTGCGCGGTGCTGCCATCGGGCAGGGTGACGCTGAGGCTCACGCCGAGCACATGGGAGAACTGATTGACGATGATGATCAAAGCCGCTCCGGTCACATAGGCGACGATGACGGAACGGCTGATGTATTGCGCCAGCTCCGCGACGCGCGCGACCGCACCGAGCGCGAGCAGCGCGCCGACCATGAAGACCAGCAGCGGCATCAGGGCCAGCCGATTCAACTCAGGATGCATGGCGAAGTAGGAGAAGACCATGAAGGCCGTCGCATTCGTCGGCCCCAGCACCGTGAAACGCGAGCTGCCGAAGATCGCGCCGAAGACTCCCGACACGGCACTGCACATGCTGCCGAACTGGAGCGGCAGACCCGCCACGGCGGCATAGGCCATGCCTTGCGGCAGATCGAGGAGTGAAACGTTGGCCGCTGCTTTCACGTCAGCGACCCAGTCCCGCCGGGTGTAGCCGCGTAGGTGATAGCGGAGAGGAAACGCGCGCAGGGAGCTTCGCTGAAAAGCATCCCGCAACATGTCGCGCCCCTGTTTGAGGAGGTGCGGTACGAGCGTGCTCCAGGTTTGCGTGGTGGGCATGGTGTCAGCTCCACCTCAGATGAAGGAACTGGCCTCGCTTGAATTTTAATGACGTTTGCAAGGCCGTGTTCAGTTTCATGGGAGAGCCATGGGGTTATAGGGAGTAACCGATCCATTAATCACGCTGAAAAACGCTCCGCCATACTTCATGACATTATGCAATCCGAGGAAACAGGTATCGCCACCAGCACAATAGCCGCCACTGCCAAGGTTGTCACAGCCCAGGTTAAATAGGTTCACGTTGCAGAAAGCGGCGTTTACGCCGACGAAAACGCCATAACCAAAGTTATTGAGAACATGTTCATTGGCTACGCTATTGAGCAGTATCAGGATTTCGTTCGGCCTGGTAATGGGATTGATCACCTGGGAAAATAAATTCACCTCAGCCAACCAGTTGGGAGAGACCAAAATGTTTTGCCGGGTCACCGCAGCGGGATTGGACAAATTTCCTTCCACCCACCCTCCTGCAGTGCCTGCAACCATGATGAAATGACTGTAAGCCACCCCCACCACTCGCCGGATAACATGGAGATCGCAATTGGCGTTTGCAAAATCAACGCCGTTATACACGCCTGTAAGGGCTACGTTGACCACATAATTACTCGCGGCCTTTCCCCGAATGGTGAAGGGAAAGGCTTCGACGACCGCGTCGGCGGGATTGTTGTTCGGATAGAAGAAGCGGATGCCACGGATCCCGGCAGTGGCACCGTTTAAGGTGACCAAGGCCGTCGCGGTAAGAGGCGCTGCGGTGGCACGCCCTTCATATCCCAATAAAACGGTGCCCAAGCTTGAACCGGGCTGATCTTTCGTTGGCACGGAGGATGATCCTCTAAGCTCCACATTGGCTGGCACAGTCAGGTGGGTATTGATGCGATACCATCCGGATGGAAGATACACCACCCCGCCACCAGCATTCCCGGCAGCATTTAGCGCACTTTGTATCGCTGCCGTCGCATCAGCCGCTGGCAGCCCGGTATGCGGCACCGAATGCGGGGCGTTATACGGTGCGATCGCTGCATTATACAGCACGCTTCGGGTGACTTTGGGATAGGTGGCTTGAGGATACGATGCCGCCGTGGTCCCGGGAGCCGTCTCATTTACGATGCCAAAGCGAGTCCCTGTAACGGTGCTGTCACAGGTTTTAACGTAGCCCGCCGTATTGTTCCAGATGCTGTAAGAGCTGCCCGTCAGGACGCTGCGCAGGAAAGACATGCCCCACCGGGTATCAATCGCGTCAACCTTTACCGCAATCGTGGTATTTTGGATATTGGCGAAAAGGAATTGGCCACAGAAAGCCACGCGTGAGCCAGGGACAATGTTAATGCCCCACTTGTAATCGGAGCAGGTGAGGCGGAAAAACTGGTCCCATTCAAGATCCCCAAAGGTAAAAGCAACTCCGTTGGCGCGGGTCCAGGTGTTTAATGCGGTGAGGCTGGGAGCATTGTAAGCCACGCCAGCATTGGCCCAATAAGAGTTTTTAAAGGTGATGTTCTCCCAGATGCCAACGTCCGCGCTGTTATAGGCTACGGCACCCCGGTAGAGCACGGTTCCTTTGACATTTTTCACCGTGGAAACATCATGCACTTTCGTATTGTCCAGCGCATTGATCCCGATGCCGCGGAATGAGTTCAACATGGTGCAATTGATAATGCTGGAAGCCGAATACGTTCCAGCCATTCCGACCCAACTGCTGCTGGGAACGCTGAAGGTATAGTTATAATGCACCGGAGTGGTGCTGTTTTGGTTGGGGTAAAAGGTCGTTATCCCCATGACTCCGGCGCTGCCGCCAATTTGAAACAAAACCGGACCATTATCTCCAGCAGCCAAGGCCGCCTTGATGACCGTGCCGTAAGAGCCAGAGCCAGAATCAGGGTCGCGCCAATCCCCGCGCAAGGTGACAAACGAACTCACCTTGATGGTGCCGGTGACAAGGTAGGTCCCTGCCGGAATGTAAACCGTGCCGCCGCGTCCGGAAGTATAACAAGCATCAATGGCATTCTGGATCGCGACGGTGCTGTTCGCCACGCCAGTCGGATCAGCATTATAAGGCGCGGCAGTCACCACATAATCAGCGATGACAATGTCCTCTGTCGGATACAACGGATTCCTGATGGTGGGTGCGGCGGCGGCGGCTATGGTCAGCGCCGCCGAGAACAAGAGCGTGAAACAGATTTTCATGGTGGTGGTCTTGATTGCTGGGAATGCCGATTCTCCCAAGGTGCCTCCGCAAACTGTCTTTCGGACGTGGACCGCTGGTGGCAGTTCGGCAAAGGCAGGTTGCGGCAAAATGATTCCAATTGCCGATTGTGTGGGAGACGTTGCATTCATTGGGTGGTGGAGTTCAAGGTTAGTGTTCGATTTGTTTAGGGATTGGAAACGTAGGGCGGCACGAAGTAGCGCATGACACCGCCTGTATTAGTGAAATGCTTCACGTTCACGTTTTCGTTCAGGTCCTGATCCATGACATGAAAGGGCACAACTACTGTTGGGCTGGGTCTGAAATCACTGATCTGAAATGGGAACATCCCATATTCGGCTGTGTGCTGACGATAGTTGTCAGCATCGGGATAGATGGCAGGGCCTTTGTGATACATACCAGCATAGGTGGCAGAGATGCGAGATGTTTCATCACAGGTGATGAGCGGACCATCGGCGACGGCATGTATCCACCAGAAGGGATCTAATGCACCGCCGATGATTTCCGTCAGGCCGCCGTTGATCGTCTCCATTGGACGGACATCGTATTCATCATCGTAGAAATTGGTAGGGCTGTGAACACGCCACATGTCCTCAACGTTTTGCCCGAAAACCCATGCTTTGCCACCGTCGTTGGTGAAACCGTCCATCTCGCGGTTCAAGGCCCGCGCCCAGAGTTGCATCTTAGTGGCCCTCACTTCCATATTGGCACCACCAGACTCGATGTAGATCCGGCCAGCAAAATCGCTTCCTGAATATCCAGCGCCTATCCCCGCAATGATGTCTCCTGATCCGCCATGGTTGCGGATCACCAGCTTGTCAGTCTTTTCGTCGCCTAAGAATTGAATGTCGGAATACATGGCCATGTTCTCCAGGACAAGAAGATTGTCTGAGTTGCCGATGCCGTGAATGATAATCTTGCCTGGACCGTGAATGAATGAGAACAGGAAATCAATCTTTCTCAGTTTCGTGGTGCCCGCGTTATAGATATGCAAATCAGTGCCAAGATAATAGTCGCCTCGCGGGAAATAGAGAACCGTTTTTGGATTGGTGGTCGATGTCGTTCTGACGATGGCCCTGTAGATGCCAGGGGTATCGTCAACCGTTCCACCATCAGCGCTGCTTGGAACACTTCTTGGTGTAGGTGTGTTTGAATCGTTTGGATTTCCATCCAGCACATTCCACCAGTCGCCTGGGAAGGTGTTGTTATACAATGGAGTTTCTTC
Organism: Prosthecobacter sp.; assembly: GCA_040081325.1. Classification (GTDB taxonomy): domain Bacteria; phylum Verrucomicrobiota; class Verrucomicrobiia; order Verrucomicrobiales; family Verrucomicrobiaceae; genus Prosthecobacter. Next base: position 4,668 of record JBEBGU010000048.1, on the reverse strand, counting down.
GACTCCAAGATTGAGAGGAGTACCGTTTCCCGCAGTATAAGCAGATGTGTGCGAACAGTATTCGTTAGGCGATGTTGGGTAGATCGGAAAGTTGGCAAAAGGAGTGAATCCACTCGACGCCCGATATCCGGGCGCAGACGAATTACGCAAATACACGAATGGTTTGCTCGTGCTTGTAGAGGTGATGGCGTAGCTCACACCACCTAATGGGGTCGTGGGATTGCGGGTCAAAGTCGAAGCGACAAGAAAAATCGCGGCACTGCCACTATCACAGATGAAGGCAGGCCCTTGGCCGCTATACTGGAGATCGCGAAACTGGAGATTCTTTGACAAATTCAAGACACCTGCGTTGGATGGGTTCGTCAACGTGATGTGCTCAAGGACCATGTTGTCAACCGTCTGACTGTCTTCGACTTCAATCCCGTATTTGAACCCAGTTACGACCAGATGCTTCACCAAGCCTACTCCGCAGTTGCTGTGGAGAACCAGCCCAGATCGGCTGCCAGCCCCGCCTATGATTTTGACGTTTTCCAACGTGCCGCAGTTAGCCACATCGAATCGGATGCCACTGAGATCGTTGTTGCTTTCGATGTTGAGAGTCAGGTTTTGAATGTAATTGCCAAAGCCGCTATTCGGCGTGCCTGAATGGTCCTGGGAATTTCCCGTCTTGATGACATATTTCGAGGCATTCCATGGTGAGCCTGTAGCTCCTAATGGAAATGTCCCTGCGGGCACTTTGAAAATAACGCCATCCCTGCTCTGACCCACGATTCTGACTGCACAGTCAGGCGCGATTAGTGGTTTCTTAATGGTATACGTGCCATTGGGAAAGTAGAGCGTCCATGTGGCGAATACTATTGCCGTAGATCCGATAGGGCCTCTATTGGTTCGATTGTATGTAGCAAGCAGGGCGTTAATCGCAACGGAAGCGTCAACGGCGCTATTGTTAACCGGCACGCCCCCCTCCGTCACCACATTGATGACACCAGGGACACTGGCCGGATACCAGACTGTTCCGAGTTGAGTCGCCACCACCCCCGCTGCCTGACCGGGAAGCGGAAGACAAGTGAGCATGCGCGCCACGAAGGCGAGCAGCAGGCAAAGGCACTGTGGATGGTTCGTTAGTTTCATGGCTATGTTGTCAGTGGTTGAATGCGTGACTGGCAGGGACGGTGGGTTTGAGGCGTTAGGTGCTAGTATTTGGTGTGCAGATTTCAATCGCCTGCTTGAGTGAGACGAGCTTGTCGCCGCGCGTGGGGCTGAACTCCTGGCCGAGATAGTCTCGATAGCCAGTGTCGAGGATGGCGCGCACCACGGCGGGATAGTTGATCTCCTGCGTGTCGTCGATCTCGTGACGTCCGGGGACACCAGCGGTGTGATAGTGCGCGAACCACTGATGATGCTCCTTGATCGTGGCGCACAGATTCCCCTCCATGATCTGCATGTGGTAGATGTCGTAAAGAAGGCGGAAACGAGGGGAGCCAAGTTTCTCTGCGAGTGCGATGCCAAAGGCAGAGGTCCGCCATGTTGTCGGGGTGGTCCACTTTGCTGTTGAGCATCTCCAAGCACATGGTGATGCCAAACCTCTCGCAGAGGGGCATGAGTTTAGACAGGCCAGCAGCGCAGTTCTCAATGCCAGTCTTGTCAGCCATGCCTCTGCGAGCGCCGGACATGCAGATGATTTTCTTGAAACCCGCGTCGGCGGTCTTTTGAATCAGATCCGTGTAACCTTCCACCAGCACGTCATGGAACTCGGGCCGGTTCCAGCCGCAGATGATGTGGGATTCCGGCAGCTTCTTCGAGGTGAAGCGCCCCATTGCGCATTGCAAGCCGTGCTTGAGCACCGTGGGATAGTCCGGCGGCTCCAGCAGCTCGATGGACTCGATGCCCATGCCTTTGCAGGCCTCACAAAACTCATCAAGAGGGATTCGGGCAAACGGCGCGCGACAGACGGAGTGCCGCAGCCTTGCGCCGGGCTCGGCGGCTGAGGAGAGCCGCGAGAAGCAGGCTGCAGCCGCGCTGAGAGTGGTCAAAAGGGCCGTTCGACGGGTCATGGTGGGGTGGGTTTGAGTGCCAAATCAGATGGCGTCACAGGCTAGCGGCCATACACACGAATCTCAGCGGCACCGAGCCTTGTGGCGGGGTTGGTTGAGCTGGGCTTCTTGATGAACCGCACGAAGCGGTAGGCGGTATTCAGGAGAAGCTGCTGGCGTGGAGATGTTGACCAAGTGCTGTTCAATCCAAAGTCCGTGTCGTCTTGTGATCCTAGACGCACACTCCGCGCGGTGTTGAAATCCGCCTCAGCGTTGGCAGCCCAGACTTCAAAGTTTTTCCGTTCATTTGTATTTGCGTTGATATTGGTCCTGGGAACGATTTCCACGATATCAATGACGTAGGGACGAACCAGATCCACCTGCCAGAATGGGGAAGATGACACAGCATCACCCCAGCCGGTGTCGATGTTGCCATCGGTTGCCTGAGAAAAATTAGCACCAGTCCCAGTGCATGGCCGGTCGAGGGCTACGTTTCGCCGCTCGCGCCACATGATGCGGCACTCGGCCAGGGTAAAGACTCCAGAACCCTTTCTTTTGACGCGAATAAATTGCAGGTCCGTCGTGGTGTTCACTGGCATGACAAACGTGCCCTTTTGAGGGAAGCTCCAGGGGCCGGTTTCTCCTAGAACGCGCCAGTTTGCATTGTCGAGTGCTCCCGTGCTGGTCCGTGTCGTAGCTTCCACCACAATGTTGCGACGCGAGTCGTAATTGTCGATCGCATCCTGCCGAGATACGAGTTCGATAGACCCGATACGCCTGGGCGAGCCAAGATCAAAAAGGAGGTGAGGATCGACGGTAGTGTCATTACCGATAACGCAAAGAGAAGAGCTTGCCAGCGAGCCGTCCGTGACAGCGGTGCGCGAATTCAGCGATGGAGCGGGAGATGAACCGGAGGTGGGAATGATCGGTGACAGGACATCCGACCGGCACAGATTTTTGAGACTGATGCTCCCCGCGTTCACGTTGATCTCGTTGCGCAATGCACTTTGCTCGGTGGAGACGAGACTGCTGAACGTGGGGGCAAGGATCTGGTGGTCAGACGCCGCCGCAGGAGACGGGGTGTAATCAGGGTCGTTTGTCTTGTAGGCGAGTCGTGTGGCTTTTTTGATACTGTCGGCTACGCCTAGGTCCACCGTGTTGATTCCGACTCGCTCAAGCAGCGGATCTGCTGCCAAACCGTCTGTCTTTTCGGTGCCCATTGGCTCCATGTAGTTCTCCTGAATCAACATGCCGGAGCTTCCCTGGTCCAGATACAGTCCCCGCACAGGCCAATATCTGAGATTGGTTGATGGGCCAAATTTTTCTGACCATCGGCTGCGCTTGATTTGATGAATATGGTTAAACGCGATCCAACTACTACCGGCGTCCAACGTTCCGTCTCCGGTGCCCTGGTTTCCCTGGATGTAGAAAGCGCCGCCGTCGGAGAGCAGGCGCATCACGTCATGGATGTTGTTGTGCCAGACGGCGTTGTTGGGTTCGGGCCGGTTGTCGTAGCCCGCGTTTTGAAGGTAGGGCCCCAGGTGTATGCCTTCATACGCTGCATCGCTAATGTCGTTCCATTCACATACGGTATTGAAGGTTTCTGACATGTAGCAGCCGGCTCCGTGGAAGTAGTCTTGGCCGAAACGCTGGATGATATTCTGGGAAATGAGGTTGCGATTGGTCCATACATCCGGGGTCTCGTTTACCAGGGTGATGGGTGTGCGGCCTGATGCCTCTCCGGTGGTCGGATCGCTGGTAAAACGGGCATCCATTTCAATGCCATTACCCGCAAGGTCGTAGAAAAGGTTATTGACGATCTCGCTATCCTTGACGCCGCGGTAGAAGCTCAGCGCACCTGCACCACCGGTGTGTCGAAAAGTGTTTCCGGTGAAGCGTATTTTGTCTGCGTATTCCACATGCACGGTGTTCTGTGGCGCGAAGTGCTGCGGACAGATCTTTGAGCGCAGGAAGGCACCGCCTTGGGTCGTGATGTCCGTCCAATTGTCCATCTCGAAGACCAGCCCGCGGAACTCAATGTCATTTGGACGGGAGGCATTGTTGCCTTTGATACCCTTGATTGATAACAGGGTGGTAACTCTGGGGACATAGAATGCCGCGTCATTGGGGTTGTTGGAGGCACCACCAGAGCTATTCAGAAAGCCAGCGGGACTGCCTGGGAAATAGTAAAGCGTATTAACCGCAGTCGATCCTCCCACGTTGGGAGTATCCAGGAACCATTCACCCTTGTAGTTGCAGAAGTCCTTTGAGTTTTCGAGGTAGTAGGAGGAGCCTGGGTTGAGCGTGTTCGTAAGGTTGCTCGTGGACAGCGTCTGGCCAAAGAGGTCGTCTCTGACCGGATTACCTGGAGCATTGAGCACGAAAATACGGGTGAGGTTTCCGGCTATATTGCTTGTGGACTTCACGACCGCCCGGTGCGTAAAGAATGCATTGTTCAGGACCATCTCAATACCGTTCAAGCGTGTGGTATCGACTTGGTCTGGAGTAGTCATGGGTATCTGGCTGCTGGCAGTGTCATTGGAAATGGCGTTACCACTCGTGCTGTCCACGGTGATGTAGTGAATATCAGGGAGGGGGCTGGCTTGGGCGACCGTGTCGGTCCAGCGTGTCACTT
>JBEBGU010000640.1:0-3318 GCA_040081325.1 Prosthecobacter sp. | reverse complement strand
GTCCCGAGCCGCACCGCTGGCTCGTCACCATGCGCAGCGGCGGCATCAGCAAAGACACCTGGGTCATCGGCGACGGCTCGTTAGACACCTATTATGAAAGCCGCCGCCAGCAGCAGCCCATCGTCATCCGCCCAGCTCGCCCACCCAGCGGCGTGCCCAGCCGAGTCGCCGATCATTTGTACTGGCTCGGCCGCTATGCCGAGCGGCTAGAGATTACCGTGCGCGTCCTGCGCGCCGTCATGCAGCGCCTCGCCGGAGAGCGCACGCAGACCCAGGGGCGGGAGGTCCAGGGCTGCCTCGCCCTCATGGTCCGCATGGGCCTCGTGCCAAAGGAAGGCACCATCTCCATGATCGACAATCTCCAGGCCCTCCTCCTCGATCCAAAGCGCGAAAGCAGCGTCCCCTTTCTCCTCAGCCGACTGCGCTACAATGCCGCCGCCGCGCGTGACCGACTCTCAGACGACACCTGGCGCCTCTTCAACCGCATCGAGCGTGACGCACGCCTCCCCGCCGGCCCCTTTGTCGTCTCCACCGCCCAGGGCGTGCTCGACACCCTCATCCTCGATCTCGCCGCCTTCAGCGGGATGCAGCAGGAAAACATGACCCGCGGCCACGGCTGGCGCTTCCTCGAAATCGGCAAACGAATCGAGCGCGCCAGCATCATCCTCGACCTCGTCACCACCGCCACAAAGCAATGCGCGCAGGATGACACCCTGCTCAGTCCACTGCTAGAAATCTGCGACAGCACCATGACCTACCGTCGCCTCCACTTCACCCAGCCCAGCCTCATTCCCGTGCTCGATCTGCTGCTGCTCAACGACATCAACCCACGCTCCGTCGCCCATCAGTTCAGCATCCTCAGCAGGCAGACCAAAAAGCTCCCCATGGACCCCTCCGCCGACCGTGGAGAAAGCGCCCGGCAGCAGTGTGACTCCCTCCAGTCAGACCTCGCCGCGCTGAATCTCGATGCACTCGCCAAAGCCGGAGACGACATCTTCGGGCACGTCCCAACCGCCTGCGAAAACCTCAGCCACGGGCTAGAGAAACTCTCAAATCTCATCACCGAGCACTTCTTCTCCCACGCCTCCCGCCGCGCCGAAGGCTAACTCCCATCCACCGTGCGCTACCACATCATCCACCGCACCACCTACACCTATGAAAGCCCCGTCACCGTGTGCCACTACACCGCGCGGCTAGAGCCACGCGCACTGCCCTTTCAGGAGTGTCCCTGGCATGAGATGACCATCCGCCCCGAGCCAGTCGAGCGCTCCGAGCGGGCCGACTACTTCGGCAATACCCACGTCTATTTCGAGATCGAAGGCTCGCACCAGAAGCTCGAAGTCATCGCCCGCAGCCTCGTCGAAGTACAGCGCGCCATTGTCGTCGATGCCAGCCTCACCCCACCGTGGGAAACCATCCGCGACGCCTGCCGCAGCAGCCGCTTCAATGCCTCCAGCACCGCCGGCGAGCTCACCTACGCTTCTCCTTTGATCCCCGTCGGCCCAGCCTTCGCCGACTACGCCCGCGCCTCCTTTCCCGCAAAGCGGCCCATACTCGAAGCCGTCTGCGACCTGAACCGCCGCATCAACGAAGACTTCCTCTTTGACCCCACCGCCACCGACCACGCCACCCCCGTTGAGGAAGTGCTCAAAAAGCGCCGAGGCGTCTGCCAGGACTTCGCCCAGGTCATGATCGCCTGCCTGCGCAGCCTCGGCATCCCCACACGCTACGTCAGCGGCTACCTCGAGACCCTACCCCCGCCCGGCAAAGTCAAGCTCGTCGGGGCAGATGCCTCCCACGCCTGGGTCTCCGTCTATTGTGGAGAAACCATCGGCTGGATGGATGCCGACCCCACCAACAACATCCTCCCCTCCGACCGCCACATCACCCTCGCCTGGGGTCGCGACTTCAGCGACGTCAGCCCCCTCCGCGGCGTCACCATCGGTGCCGGCGAGCAGCGCCTTCAGGTCGCGCGAGCACATGCCTGAGCATACGCCCCATCAGAGCATGCAGGGGCAGCAGCCAGAGTAAAAAAAGCCAAGCGCCGCAAGAAATTTGCTTGCTTGCTAACAAACAATTCTGGTAAAACACCATTTGTCGGCACACCCCTGACCGTGACAGAGACCGTGCCGACTCCACCAGAAAGAGTCAGCAAATTACGCGCTCATGTCACAGCCATTACGTTGGGATTCAGTGAATCCTCAGACAGGTGAACCACTCCGGTGGGATACCCCTGGAGCTGTTTGGAATGGTAACTGGCCCGAGCCCGCCAAACCAGAAGCGCCGAAAAAGCGCCACAAACCCAAGCTACCAGCACCCGCAAACCTACCTGCCATGAGTGAGCCCTATCAATACATCACCCGTCCCACCTCCGTGGGAGATGCCTCCACCACCCAGGCCGTTTATCGCGGCACCAAGACGAAGGAGGATCTCATCGCCGAGATCACCCTCCGCCTCGCCACACCCACCCCGTCCATCGATGACATCCTCTGCTGTTTCAGCGAGATCGTCATCGACTGGGCCACCCAGGGCTGGAAGATCGCCCCCTGCCACGACCTCATCGGCTACCGCCTCACCACCGGCGGCAGCACCCCCACCGGAGCGCCCGAGGACTGGGACTTCGACAGCATGAACATCGACCTCAACTGCCACTGGGGAGAGGCTGGCCAGGCCCGCAGCCGCGCCCTCTTCACCTCCGAGAAAGTCGGCGAGCAGAGCCGCAGCGCCCCCGTCTTCGTCGAAGTCTATGACAGCGAAACCAAAGAAGCCAACCACTACGAAGCCCTCAAAGGCCTGTGCATGCGCTTCAGCAACAGCAAGTTCGACTTCAACCCCACCGCTGGCTGCAAAGCCCGCTTCCGTAAGTCCGACGGCACCTTTGTCGATGCCGCTGGCTACCCCTACATCAAAGGCAAAACCGTCGTCTGCACCCCGCCCAGCGGCCTCACCGGCACCGTCCATGTGGAGATCACCGCCCTCATCAATGGTACTCTGCGCAGCAGCGAATACCCCTTCGCCCTGACATGATCCACAGCTCCTCACCCCAGCCCTCTCCTCTCGGAGGAGCGGGAGCCAGCACTCTGGTCCCTCTCCCCCCTGGGGAGAGGCTAGGTGAGGGGTCCGGGCACCGTCATCACGCAGCCTCCTGAGTCATCGTTCGCCTTCCCGCCATCATGCTCACACGCTTGGAACAAATCCGCCTGGAGATCACCGGGGAGAGGCTCGATCTCATCGAGTTTGCCCGCCATCTGCGCCAGACGGCCACCGACGCTGAATCACTCCTCTGGTCGTGTGTCAGAGATCGCCGCATCTGCGGTT
>JBEBGU010000639.1:0-3328 GCA_040081325.1 Prosthecobacter sp. | reverse complement strand
CTTCCAGGGTTGGGTGCTGGATCACGTCGTGCTTTTCCATGACTCGGGCGACGGTTTGCCAGATGGCGGGGAAGGAGGTGCGCTCGTTGAGGAAGGCTTCCACGGCGACTTCGTTGGCGGCATTGAGCACGGCGGGCAGTGTGCCGCCGACTTCGCCGGCATGGCGGGCGAGATTGAGGGCTGGGAAGTCCTGAGTACGGGGCGCTTCGAAATGCAGCGCGGCGAGCTTGGCGAAGTCGAGCGGGCGAAGGTTGTTCGGCACGCGGTCCGGCCAGGTGACGGCATACTGGATCGGGAAACACATGTCGCTGTGACTGAGCTGGGCGATGACGCTGTTGTCGGAAAACTCGACCATGCTGTGGACGATGCTCTGCGGGTGCACGACGACTTCGATGCGGCTCATCGGCACGTCGAAGAGCCAGCGCGCCTCGATCATCTCCAGGCCTTTGTTGAAGAGTGTGGCGGAGTCGATGGAGATCTTCCGGCCCATGCTCCAGGTCGGGTGTTTCAAAGCCTGCGCGACGGTGACCTGTGGTAGTTGATCGGCAGGGAGCTGGCGGAAAGGTCCGCCGCTCGCGGTGAGCAGGATACGCCGCACTTCACTGTGTCGATGCCCTTCCAGGCACTGGAAGATGGCGTTGTGCTCGCTGTCCACGGGCAGGACGTTCACGCCTTTGCGGCGCGCGGCCTCCATGACGGCTTCACCAGCCATGACGAGGATCTCTTTGCTGGCGACCGCGAGATGCTTGCCTTCTTCAATCGCCGCCAGGGCTGGAGCGAGTCCGGCGACACCGACGATGGCCACGAGCACCATGTCGGCATCGCTCGCACGCACCAGATCCACCAGGCCCTGTGCGCCGACATGCAGCGTCACGTCTGATGGCAAAAGCGGGCGTGCTCTTGCCGCCGCCGCTTCATCGGTGAGCGCCACTTGTTTCACGCCTGTCTCGCGCACCTGCTGCACGAGCGCCTCGACACTGCGCTGTGCGGCCAGGCCGACGATTTCCATCCGCTCCGGGATGTCCTGCGCTACCTTCAGCGTGCTGGTGCCGATGGAGCCCGTGGAGCCGAGCAGGAGAATTTTGCGACGTGATGCCATGCTTGTCTCCATGCCTCAGCGAGCGATGGCCGCCAGATAAAAGTAAAACACTGGGGCAGTAAAAAGCAGGCTGTCCGTGAGATCGAGGATGCCGCCGATGCCGGGGAATTTGTGGCCAGAGTCCTTCATGGCGGTGCAGCGCTTCAGCACGGACTCGGCGAGATCGCCCGTGATGGCTGTGGCGCACAGTACCGGAGCTAGGAGCAGGCCATGAAGCCAGTTCAGCGGAGCCAGCTTTTCAGGGATCAACCACAGCAAAAGAGCCGCTGCGGCAAAAGAAAAGAGGAACGCGCCAGCCAGGCCTTCCCAGGATTTCGCCGGGCTGATATGGGGGATCATTTTGTGCTTCCCAAACATCACACCGAGCACATAGGCACCCATGTCACTGAACTTGGTGACCATGATCAAATACACCACGAGAAACAGTCCGGTCGCCCCCTGCCCCTCTGCATGGAAGTACATGAGCCGAGCGATGAAGCCGAAGAAGATGACGGTATAAACCACACCGAAGACGGTGGAAAAAATGCGCTGGAGCGTGATCGAGCCTTCGAGTTGGTGGCGGTAGCAAAGCAGGAATGATCCATGCACGCTCGCGGTCAGCGCGGCGAGTTCGAGCCACATCGGAGGTGCAGATTTGTAGCGTATTACCCACCACATCATCGTGCCCCAGTAGGCGAGACAAATGCAGATGCCGAGCAGATTAAAGGAGCGCGCCTGCTCGTCACTGCGCAGTAAGCGAAAGTATTCTACCGCACCCGCCACACCAAAGAAGCCGGTGAGTGCGATGAGCATCCAATCGGTCTTGTACTGCACTGCCGCCATGATGATGGCCCAGAGCAGTAAGGTGCTGAAAAGGCGTGAGGCAAACACACGACGCTGACTGGGCGATGGGGCTGCGGTTTTGGAGGTCATGCGTGCGGTGGTTGGAAGCGGCGCGCTATTTAGAGCAGGCGGCTGGGAAACTGCAATCATTGAGTGATGGCTGTAAGCCCTCACTCCTTGGCTCACTGCATCATAGCCTGGGGAGTGTCCTCTTTGAAAATGAAGGGCCGTAATTCAGCCAATCGTGGTGCGCGCAGTTGTGGGTCTTCATCCAGTGTCTTCTCGGCGAGCTGACGCGCTAGTCGAACGAGTCGGGTATCGGCCAGCAGCTCGGCGAATTTAAGTGGGGCTTGTCCACTCTGCGCTTTGCCCAACACATCGCCGGGGCCGCGCCGTTTTAAATCTTCTTCAGAGATGCGAAAGCCGTCATCGGTCTCTTCAAGAATGGCGAGCCGAGACTTTGCCTCTTCATCTTTGTCAGCGACGAAAAGGACGCAGTAAGAGGTGTGCTCGCCGCGACCGATACGACCGCGAAGTTGATGAAGTTGAGCCAGTCCGTAGCGCTCGGCGTGGTGTACATACATCACTGTGGCATTCGGCACATCCACGCCCACTTCGATGACCGTGGTGGAAACTAACACATCCAGTTTCCCGGCTCTGAAGTCACGCATGACGAGATCCTTTTCCTCCGCGCTCAGCTTTCCATGCAGCAGACCGACACTGAAATGTGGTAGCAGTTTGCACCACTGCTCGTAGCCTTTTTTAGCTGCCGTCACATCGAGCTTCTCGGACTCTTCGATCAAGGGATACACGAGGTAAGCCTGTCGGCCTTCTTCAAGCTGCTCTGTCAAAAACTTAGCTGCCTCTGCCTGCTTGGTGAGTGGGCGCACTTTGGTGATGATCTTACCACGCAATTTCGGGCGCTCATCAATGGTTGAGACATCCAGATCACCGTAGATGGTCAGTGTGAGCGTGCGAGGAATGGGTGTGGCAGTCATCACCAGAACGTCCGGTGTGTTGCCTTTCTGGATCAACTTTGCCCGCTGAGCTACGCCAAACTTGTGCTGCTCATCGATCACCACGAGTCCGAGATTCCGCACCAGATCCGCATCATGCAGCAGCGCGTGCGTGCCGATGAGGATCTGATTTTTATCCGACATCTTCCCATTCAACAACTCTACCCCGCCTTCTTCAGCTCGCGTCCCCGTCCGTAGCGCCACATTGAGTCCAAGCGGCTCCAGCCACTTGCGCGCTGTGATGAAATGCTGCTCGGCCAGGATCTGCGTCGGGGCCATGAGAGCCGCCTGCTTGCCTGACTGCACCGCGCCGAGCATCGCAGCAAAAGCGACGACGGTTTTACCACTGCCCACATCACCATGCAGGAGACGATTCATGGGCGCGTTGCTC
>JBEBGU010000638.1:0-3335 GCA_040081325.1 Prosthecobacter sp. | reverse complement strand
CCTTGCCGACCATCACGGCATTGAGTTGGGCCATGTGCTTTTCATCGTTGCGCTTCGAGGTGTCGCCGACGCCGATGTAGAGATAGCCGTCTGGACCAAAGAGGATGTTGCCGCCATGATGGTTCCAATTGATCAGAGGAATTTCCAGTAGCACGCGCTCGGATTTTTCATCGGCCTTATCACCCTCAGCTTTCATCTCGGAGATGACGAGGCGCTTGGGTTTCTGCTGCGTGTAGCAGACATAGAAGAGCCCGTTGTCTTTGAACTTGGGATGAAAGGCGAAGCCGTTGATGCCTTCTTCAAACTTGCCGTTTGCAGCCTCCATGCCGCGCGGGCTGAAATCGAGAAAGGTCTTCGCTTCAGCGCTGCTGGTGTCTTTTGGCAAAACAAGCACCTGCCCGCGCTGCAGTACGAGGAACTCGCGCTGCGTGCCATCCGGCGGAATGACGACGGCGATGGGCCACTTGGTCTCCAGCTTTTCATAAATGCGGGTGAGTTTCACCGCATCAGCAGAGAATGCTGAAGTGACAAAACTGAGGAGTGTGATGAGGAATGGAAACTTCATGGCGAGTGTGAGAATGGGACCGACTAGCTTGCGTTGATCAATCGCAAAATCAACGTCACTCATCTGTCTAAACATTCACGCAGTTGAACTCAGGATGAGATGCATTAGGACCATGTGATGTGCGAATCATTACCCAAAGCCAACCTAGCGAGTTCTACAGGCGGCCTACCATCTGCGGTAGGCTGGGCGCAACTGATGATGCAGGACCGCCTGCGACCAGGAGATGCGGTGGTGGATGCCACGGCAGGCAATGGCCACGACACGCTATTTCTATCGCGACTCGTCGAAGAAGCCGGACGTGTGTGGGCATTCGATGTGCAGGCGGCGGCTGTTCAGGAATCTGGGCGGCGGCTCGATGAAGCCGGCGTGCATAATGCCACAGTGATCCACGCTGGACATGAGACAATGAGCACACATGTGCCCGTGGCTTTTCATGGCCGACTGAGCGGCATCATGTTCAATCTTGGTTATCTTCCAGGCTCAGATAAATCAGTGATCACACGCACCGAGACAACGATCACCGCGCTCATATCAGCCGTTGAAATTTTAGCTCCAGGCGGACTGCTCACCGTCGCCGTTTATCCCGGCCATAGCGGCGGTGCGGACGAGCTGCGCGCCATCATCGAGTGGGCCTCAGCACTGTCCCCGAGCGGCTATGAGGTGCAGGTCATTCGCCCGATCAATCGCAGCGCCAGTCCGCCCGAGTGCTGGATCGTGTGGAAGCGAGATTGACCTGGCCCTATCCAAATTATTAACTCGACCAATCACCTCACCGTCACGGGCAACGCTTTCTGCAAAGCTGAAAGAATGCGAGCATGAGCGGCTTCGACCTCAGCGGTTTCGAGGGTTCTCTCAGAGGCGCGGTAGGTGAGGGTCCAAGCGGTGGATTTGCGGTCAGCAGGGAGCTTAGCGCCACTTTGATCGGCGAAGACATCGAAGAGTTCTGACTTCATGAGCAGAGGCTCTTTCACGCTGGTGAAGAAGGCGCTGACTTTGGCGTGCGCCACATCCGCAGGCAGTTCAAAGGCGACATCTCGTGTCATGCCGGGGAAGCGCGGCAGGTCGGTGAACTTCGCCGGGCCTGTGCTGCCCTGGCGCAGGGCGCTGAGCAGAAGCTCGACGACATACACGGGCTGGCGAGCGTCGATCAGACGCGCGCGCGCTGGATGCAGTTGGGCGATCCAGCCGAGCACGCGGTTGCCGATTTTGAGTTCGCTGTGCAGGAGGAAGGAGTCGTTGTCTTTGAGCACCTTGGTTTCCAAAGCGGTGACGCCCGGCAGTGACTCCACCACGCCGCGCAGATCAAAGACATCAGCCGCAGTCGTGACTCGACCATGCCACGAGGATGGCGAGACTGGACCGCTGAGCAGGATGGAGAGACGTTCTTCCTCACGCACCATGCCGTTAGGCAGCTTCAGGAAAACGCGCCCTACTTCGAACAAGCGCAGGCGCGAAGCCCCTTGGCGAATGTTTAACGCCGCACTGGCGATCAGGCCTGGGATGAGGCTGGGGCGCAGAGTGGTGTGATCTTCACTGAGCGGGTTTTTCAAAGCAGCGGCACCAGCAGCGCCGAGCGGATTGCCGAGAGCATCATCAATCTGTGGTGTGGAGATGAGACGCAGCGTCTGGGCTTCATTGAAGCCGCGATTCGCAAGAGCCTGACGAAGCAGCATAGCGTGATCGTAATGACGATCCGTCGCATCACCTGAGGCAAAGGTGGCGGTGAATTTAGATGGCACGCGATCCAGGCCGATCACACGCGCGACTTCTTCGACGAGATCGACACTGCGCTGAAGATCGAGGCGATAGCTGGGAATGGTCCACAGGCTTTTCTCAGAGGTGGCTGACTGCTTGATCAGCCCCAGCTTTTCTAAAATGCCATGAGCATCATTTGCCGACAGAGTCGGAATGCCCAACAAACGATGCGTGCGTACTTCATCCAACTCGACGGTGCCCACCAAGGTTGGGGCTTCACCAGCGATGCTGAGTTCGTTTTCAGCGGAACCGCCAGCGATCTCAAGAATCAACTTCACCGCGAGATCCGAGCCGCCCTGCACTTGCTGCGGGTCTATGCCGCGCTCGAATCGGTAGCTTGAATCCGAATGCAAATTCAGACGACGCGAGGTCCGGCGAACGCCAGATGGGCTGAAGTAGGCGCTTTCCAAAAGGATATTTGTGGTGCCTTCAATGACACCCGTCTCTTCACCACCCATGACGCCGGCGATGGCCAGCGCACGCTTTGAATCAGCGATGACTAAATCTTCGGTCAGCAGGCTGTGTTCGGTCCCATCAAGCGCGAGGATCTTCTCACCCTCTACTGCTCGGCGCACCACGATGCCTCCACTGAGTTTGTCGAGATCGAAGGCATGAAGCGACTGACCCATCTCCATCATCACATAGTTCGTGATGTCCACGATGTTATTGATCGGGCGCAGACCGATGCTTTCGAGCCGTGCTTTTAGCCAGGCCGGACTTGGGCCAACCTTCACACCTTTAATCACTCGGGCGGTGTAAAAGGGGCATCCGTCCAACGCTTCGAGTTTCAAGTTTGCGGTTTCAAGTTTGATTCGGGAGCTGGCTTTGCTGTGGTCGCGTGGGCCTTTGAGGGGCAATCCGGTCAGCGCAGCCAACTCACGAGCAAGGCCGAGATGGCTGAGGAGATCCGAGCGGTTCGGGGTAATTTCAAGATCGAAAAGCGTGTCGGATTCAACGATCTGATTCAGAGGTTTGCCAGTCGGTAGTGAGCTGTCGAGAATCCACAGGCCTCCGG
>JBEBGU010000047.1:0-12527 GCA_040081325.1 Prosthecobacter sp. | reverse complement strand
ATTATGAACAAGACCATCGCAGGAACTGAAATCGACGTGAACGAGGAAGGCTACCTCACCAACGCCGCCCAATGGAACGAAGCCATCGCCGCCGCCATCGCCGCGGAGGAGGGTGTCGGAGCACTGACGGAAGCGCACATGAAAGTCGTGCGTTACCTGCGTGAGCAGCAGGCCAAGGGCGCGGCACTCACGATCCGCAGCATGGGCAAGAGCGGCGTCGTGACCACGAAGGAGCTCTACGACCTCTTCCCCGGCGGCCCGCTGAAGAAGTCCTCGAAGATCGCCGGCATTCCGAAGCCAGTGGGCTGCATTTGACCCAACTCAAAACAAAGAACCACGAACCAAAAACTTTATGACCGACGACAAACAACCCGTGAAAAAGATGTCCATCATCGTGAGCCGAGGCTCGCTGGATGGGATTTACCCGGCGCTGATCATGGCGAATGGTGCCCGAATGGAGGGCATCGAGGCATCGCTGTTCTTCACCTTCTTTGGCCTGAATGCGCTGGCGAACAAGACGCTCGACAGCCTCAAGGTGTCCACTGTGGGAAACTCCGCGCTGAACATGGCCATGCCCATGCTGGGCCTGCCGATGACAATTCCCTTCCCGACCGTGATGGGCGCGATTCCCGGCGTATCGGCCTTTGCGACGCACCTCATGAACAAAGAGATGGAGAAGCTCGACATCCCGCCCGTGCGTGAATTTCTCGAACTCATCTCCGACTCCGGTGGCAAGATTTATGCCTGCAAGCTGGCGATGGACATGTTCAAGCTGAAGAAGGAAGACCTCATGGACCGCATCGATGGCGTGCTGACCGTCGGCCAGTTCTACGAAGAGTCCGCCGGAGCAGGAACTCACATCCTTTTCACCTGAGATGGCCGCGCTCAGCAACGATCCCGCCCGCTGCGAGGTGATGAACCTCGCGTGGGGTCCCGGAAGCCACGGACCGTATCTCGTGCGCCAGGAAGGCTACGAGCCTAGCAGCAGCACCTTCAAGTCGCAGCGCTTCATCCTGCAAAAAGACGGTCGCTGGCTGCTGAACCTCGCCTTTGTCATGCTGCCGGAGGCCGAGCAGGAGGCGCAGTTGTTTCACCACCTCAGCGACGTGCTCATCTTGCTGGATCGACTCGCCGCGCAGCCTGTGCAGGCCGATGCCACACTGCCAGCCGGCACCAGCCCCGACGAGATCTTCGCTCACTTCGAGCAATGTACCCATCGAATCCTGCGCGGCATGCGGAGCTGTGACGTCAATACATTGTCGCCTCCAGGTTAGTCGGGAAAGAGGAGGCTTGTTGTCGTCTGAAGCGCGGTGATAGACTGATGGCATGTCTCCCTCCCGACGCACCTTCCTCAAGCACGCCAGTCTCGCTTCCTTCAGCCTTTGGATTCCGCGAATTTTTGCCGAAGCGACGGCGACTCAGCTCGCGCGCAGCACCCCGGAAGCGCAGGAAGTATCCGCGCAGGCAATCCTGGATTTCCTGGGTGCCATCGAGCGGGAGAAGATTGAGCTGCATAGCTTCATGATGCTGCGTCATGGCAAAGTCATCGCGGAAGGTTGGTGGGAGCCTTATGGGCCGGAGTTGGTACACACGATGTACTCGATGAGTAAAAGCTTCACCTCCACCGCTGTCGGGTTCGCAGTCGCTGAAGGAAAACTCAGCGTGGAGGATAAAGTCGTCTCGTTCTTCCCCGACGATCTGCCCGCTCAGATCAGTGAAAACCTCGCCGCGATGCGAGTGAAGGACCTGCTGACGATGTCCACCGGCAACGAGAAAGAGCCGACTGGTGCTGTGGTCAAAGAGGAAAACTGGGTGCGCACATTCCTCGCTCAGAACATCGCGGACAAGCCTGGCACGCAGTTCATGTATAACAGCGCCGCCACCTACATGTGCAGCGCCATCGTGCAGAAAGTGACGGGTCAGACAATCTTGGAATACCTCACCCCGCGTCTTTTCACCCCGCTCGGGATCAGCAGCATGAAATGGGAAACCTGTCCGCGTGGGATCAACACGGGCGGCTGGGGCTTGAGCATCCGGACGGAAGGGCTCGCGAAATTCGGCCAGCTCCTGTTGCAAAAAGGAAAGTGGAACGGCGAGCAGCTCATCCCTGCCGCATGGATTGATGAAGCGACACGGTTCCACATCCAGCAGCCGGGGGAAGATAAGAAAGATCGCCCCAAAGCGCAGAACGACTGGCTGCAAGGTTACGGCTATCAGTTCTGGCGCTGTCAAAACGGAGCCTTCCGTGGCGATGGTGCGTTCGGTCAGTTCACCATTGTGATGCCAGAGCAGGACGCTGTGATCGTGATGACCAGCGAGAACAAAAACATGCAGGGCCAGATTGATCTTGTGTGGAAGCATTTGCTTCCCGCCTTTGAGACCAAAGCGCCATCACTTGCTCTCGGGGAGAGGCTGCGCACGCTCAAACTCACGCCACCGAAGGGCGGCAAGACATCTCCAACCTCTGCTCTCATCACTGGCAAGACCTTCAAGCTCGAAGCCAATGATCTCGGCCTAACTAAGGCTGCGTTCACGTTTAAAGGCGATGCTTGTGTGTTCACCAGTGATGGGCACTCCATCACCTGCAGCCTCGAATCCTGGCATCGCGGAGAGGCCGCATTTCCAGGCACACCGCCGCGTTTGATCTCCGGCGGCAAACCCAAAAAACAGATCACCTCCAAGATCGCTGCCAGCGCCACATGGACGGATGACAGCACGCTCGTCATGACCTGGCGTTACTACGAGACACCGCATAGCGACACCGTGACCTGCAAATTCGAAGGCGACCAAGTTACCGTGAGCTTCCTCAACAGCGTCACCGCGATGAACTCGAAAGCGAAGGATGCGCGTGCGCTATTGCGGGGAGACGTGGAGGCATAGCTGGAAACTATCGTGTGGCTGAGCCTCAACCTCTTTGGTTGATTTTCCGATTCAAATACAGGGATTCAGTCAACAATGAGCTTTACTCTAACAGCCTGATTATGAGATCGTCAGAGTGGTAACGCCAACCACCCAACCCCTCATGCGTCTCAAAACCATCCTTGGACTTCTTGTCCTCACCGCCTGCGTATGTCTGCTTTTTTTCTTTTTGATGACCCCAGATCGGCGTCTGGAAACATGGCAGCGTCGCGATGACTGCACGCTGTGCGGCCCGACGAAAGCGAGCGTGAAGGCAAAGCAGGCGCAGGCTGCGTCATTGACTCAAGTGGCGAAGACCGAGCGCCCAAAAGCTGCTCTGGCAAACGCCGTTACAGGCGATGTGCTGGCAGGATTTGATGCCTGGAGCCAGAGGTACCTCCAGGCAACAGCGGGCGAGCGTGCTGATATGATCCAGGAAGGTCAGCGTCTGGCACACGCGCGGCGTCCGATTTTTAAACAGCTTATCCAAAGTGATCCGCGTCGTGCGCTGATGGAGGCGGTGCCAATGGTGGTGCGGCAGAGCTTGCCGGCAGAGATCGTGAGCGAGCTGGAGGAACGTGTGGCGGATCGCGGTGAGCTGCGGGTCTATGTCGCGGGACCTGAGTCGAAGGTGAACGGGGACAAAGCCTTCCTCCGCTATGTGGAGACACGCACTGGCAGGACCTATGAAACCTATGTCTATGGGCGACGGGAGTTTGATTACCGCTCGAAACCAGAGGTGCATGTGATCGGCGTGGCCATGGAAGGCGAGCTGGCTTTGAGCGAATCTCCGCTGCGCCGTTTGGAGCCGGGTGAGATCCCGCCTGCCGGGAAAAAGCAGGTGGAAGTCTGCCCGGTGTCTGGGAAGAACACCGCCCGAGCCATGCCGCCACCCACACCTGTGGCGGAGACCGTCACGGCGGTGGAGACGGGAGATGAGGTCATCTTCCTCTGCGATGGTGCGCATATCCGTGCTTATGAAAATGGGTTGATCATGGGCGAGGCTGGCACGGGCGGTGCGCAAAGTTTCACCGGCGCGATGCCCTCCGCCTCGGTGCCCTCGGTGGGCGTGGTGAAGGTGCTCTACGTTCCCGCCATTTTTGCGGATCAAAGCCAGACTCCAGCGACGGAAGCGGTGATGATGGACGGCCTGCGTCAGGCGGCGGATTTTTATCAAACGCAGTCCTACGGTCGCCTCACCCTGGTGGCCACAGTCACGCCGCCTGTGAAGCTGCCGCGCAATCAGGCCTGGTACAATGGCAAGGACACGACCAGTGGGTTCATCAAGGAAGTGGACGGACTGGGAGCTGAGATGGCACACGCCAAGGAAGCCGCGAGGGCTGCTGGTTACGACTGGCAGGACTACCACTGCTTCTGCGTTCGGGCCACGGGCGGAGCACGCTCACCCACGAGCTATGGCAGCATCGGCATCGGGCAGGTGTGGATGCGCAGTGACAACGCCAGCACCATCGCTCACGAGGTCGGTCATGCCTTTGGTCTGCTCCACGCAAACTTCTGGCTAACGAACGGTGCCAGCGTGGCGGGACCTGGCGGCAATGAGGAATACGGTGACATCTATGACAACATGGGCAGCACTTCACCACCCGCAGGTCATTACAATACCCAGGCCAAAAATCAGATCCGCTGGATGCCGCCAGAGTTCGCTCCACCGATCACTGCCAGCGGGCTTTACCGCATCCACGCCTTTGACCAGCCGCGTCTGGAGTCTGGCAAGCTCTATGCCCTGCAAGTGAGGAAGGATGCAGAGCGCACTTTCTGGGGAGAATACCGCACCCTTTTCCCAGCCAATACTTGGGTCTCGAACGGCCTGCTGCTTGGCTGGAAGTGGAGCCAGAATAACGGTGACAACATCCAACTTCTGGACACCACGCCCGGCTCTAACAATGGCAAGAGCGACGCACCCATCGCGGTTGGCAGCACCTTTTCTGACATCGAGAGCGGTATCCACGTGACTACCGTCGCGGTGAATCCTACCACCTCGCCTCCGAGCCTGGATGTGCAGGTGAATCTGGGCAGCTTCCCTGGTAACAATGTACCCACGCTCACTCTCAGTCCCTCGGCTCCTGTGGTGCCGACGAACACGAATGTGACCTTTACCGCGACGGCTGCCGATCTGGATGGTGACACACTCGCCTACTCGTGGCGCTGGCATGATGGCGTTATCTCGCCCAATGCGCCGACGGCCACTCGCAGCTTCAGCAGCAACGGTATCTACAACGTCAGTTGCGTGGTTTCTGACATGAAAGGTGGCATCGCCATCCGCAATGCGGTCATCACTGTCGGGAACGGCGGAAGCAGATTCACCATCAGCGGGCGGGTTACGAAAAACGGCGTCGGCATGGTCGGTGTGAATGTGACCACCAGCGGCACAAACGGCACGTTGACAGACTCCGATGGCTATTACGTCATCGCCAATCTCGCAGCGGGCTCTTACTCCGCCACGCCTGCCGGGCATGGGTATGTCTTTAATGAAGAGTTCAACAACAGCATCACGGTCGGCCCCAGCTTCACCGGAGCCAACTTCACGGTTGAGGAGCTTCCCGTTGTCACGCTCACCGCTCCGACCGCCGTGGCTGTAGAAGGGGGAGCCAGCGGCGTCTTCCGTCTAACGCGCACCGGCTCCACCGCACTGCCACTCGCCGTGAACACGCTCGTGGTTCGCGGTACGGCCGCCAAGACGACAGACTACACTTTTGCCCCCGACTACACCGCCATCTCCAACACGCCCTACTTCGCACTCACTATTCCTGCGGATAGCAGCACGCTGGATGTGGTCGTTGCTCCAGTGAATGACGCTAGCAGCGAAGGTGATGAGGAAGTGCAGCTCATCCTCGGTCTGGACGCCGCCTATGTGAACGGCGCTCAGTCATCTGCTGCCATCACGATTCAGGACAACGACACGGCCCTGCCGCGTGTCTCCCTCACGGCCTCAACTGCTCAGACGGTGGAAGGCAGTGGCCAGCCCATCACCTGCACGCTCAGACGTTCGGGCTCCACGGGAGCAGATTTGATCGTGGCCTACACGATCGCGACCACGAGCACGGCGGGGAATGGTGTGGACTACAGTACCCTCAGCGGCACGGCAACGATTCCTCAAAACTTTGCCAGCACGACCTTCAGCATCACACCTCTGGATGACAGCCTCGCGGAGGCCACGGAAACGGTGCGCCTCAGCATTGCTTCGGGAGCGCTTTTCATCGCTGATGCAGCGGCTAACGCCATCTCTACACGCATCGTCGATGACGATTCCCAGGTCGTCACCCTCACCACAACAGACGCTACGGCGACCGAGGTGGACCGCACTGCTCCAGGTGCTGTGCCAGATCCAGGCACCTTTCTCCTGACCCGCAGTGGAGATACCTCCGCCGCGCTCACGGTTTACTACAGCGTGGCAGGCTCGGCGCTCCATGGCGTGGACTACGAGGCCCTGCCCGGCTCTGTCACCTTCCCAGCGGGTGAAACGCAGCGCACCGTGACCATCATGCCCCGCATCGAAGGCTATGGCGAAGGCAATGAACTGGTGATCCTCTCCATCGCGGATGGCAATGAAGCCTACCGATCCGGCACTAGCGCCAGCGGCACCGTAACGATCTCTGACCAGAGCACAGACAAACCGCTGCTGGAGGTGACCGCCATCGGCGGCATCGCTGCAGAGCCCTCCACGAATGGGCAGTTCCGCATCACCGCGAAGGGCGGCAGCGGTTCACTGACCGTAAACTACACCATCAGTGGCACTGCCACTCCAGGCATCGACTTCACGGTCCTTTCCGGCACGGCCACGCTGGCGCTCAACGGGGGTACGGTGACCACCAACATCTCCGTCCCCGTCATCAATGACAGCGACGTCGAAGACATGGAGACGGTGACGCTCACGCTGAATGACATCCCTAGTAGCAATTACTCCCTGTGGGATGTGAGCAAGTCCGCCACGCTCTTCATCCGTGATGATGAGCAGCCCACCGTCTTCGTGGATCCCCAGATCGGCACGGGCAGCACGCATTCTATCTCAGAGTCCACGACAACCACGACGCTGAAGTATTACATCTCACGCACTGGCAGCACTGCGGCAGCGCTGACGGTGAATTACACCATGACTGGCACCGCCACCAGCGGCGTGGACTTCACGAGCACCAACCTTACAGGCACGGCCACCATCCCCATCGGCGCACCGGGCGTGGACATCAGCTTCAACACGATCAGCGACACCACCTTTGAAGGCACGGAAACCGCCACACTCAGCCTCAGCTCTGGCAGCTACTCACGCGGCCCGAATGCCACGATCTACATCACCGATGATGATGCTGGCGCGCAGACCGTGAACTTCGCCTCCACTGGCGGCAGCGGCAGTGAAAGCAACACCACGGTGAGCATACCCGTCAGCCTCAGCAGTCCGGCGGTGGGCACGGAAACGGTGGATTACCTGCTGGAAACTGGGCCGCGCACGGCAACGATGATGGCCGGAACATGGGTGCGCGTCATCCGCACAGGGAACAGCTATTCCGCATGGCAGTCACTCGATGGTGTGACCTTCACTCAACGTGGCACCACGCAGACCATCACAGGCGTACCAACAACAGGATACTTGGCAGGCATTTACGTCACCTCCGGCAGCAGTGGCGTGCTCGCCAACATCCAGATGGACAGCCTTTCCGTCACCGGACTCGAAGTCGGCGGCAGTGCGGGCGCGTTCGCGAGTTCCGCCATCGGCACCCAGAATCCTGCGGGCGGCCAGACGGAATCTAGCGGCTATTACAACATCATCGCTGGCGGCCCCGACATCTCCCAAACAAGCACCTCTGATAATGGGCGCATCATTTACGTCCCCATCACAAGTTCCGCCAACTGCACCGTCACAGCCCGAGTGCTCGGCATGACGGGGAACAGCACGGCCATCAAGGCAGGCGTCACCATCCGTGAGAGCACGGCGAACAATGTCCGCCACATGACCTGCCTCGCCGAAACCAGTGTCGGCAGTCACCGAGCCGTTTATCGTCTCACTAGCGGTGGCAATGCGGCCAGTAACCAAGCTCAGCCGACTTACACCAAACCACGCTGGCTTCGTCTCCAGCGTTCTGGGAATGACTTCACATCCTCCATCTCTGCTGATGGTGTCGCCTGGACCGTTGTCGGCCCGGCGCAGACCTTGCCACTGAGCACCCTTTGTGTCGTCGGGCTTGCCGCCTCGGCTCGTTCAGATGGACTGCTCACTCAGGCCACCTTTGACAATGTCACGCTCAGCACGGGCGGGGCACTCACTGGGCGCACGATTGGCTACGTGAATGAACCCGGCAGCGTGACTGAAAGCGGCGGCACATGGACGATCACCGCCTCTGGATCAGGCATCCTGCACACCACAAGTTCTACAGAAGATGAAGGCCACATGGCCGGAGCCAGTGTCTCGGGTGACTTCACTCTCACCGCCCGCCTCAACAACATCTCAGGAGGAGCCAGCAATGCTCAGGCGGGCCTCATGGTCCGCGAGACCTCCAACTACCGCGCCCGTGCTCTCTGGTATGGCATGGTCGCAGGGGCTTCGGCCTCAGCTCCTGAGTATCGTGCACGGCTCTCGGCCGTCAGCAGCGGAGAAGGTCTGAGTGTGGACTACGCACTCACGCCTGGCACGCTGACCTTTGCTGCCGGTGAGCAGACGAAAAACATCACCCTCAATGTCACGAATGACCTTCTGCCAGAGCCGGTGGAGTTCGTCACTGTCATGTTGCGCTATCCCTACCGCTCGCTTTTGGGCGCACCCAGCACCTACACTTATGCCATCTTGGATGATGATGTTCCCACGGCTCTGCTGCCCTCTGTTGGCTTCACCGGGGCTGCTTCCAGCGGACTGGAAACGGCATCCCCAGCACAGATTGCAGTGACCTTGAGTGATCCGGCCAGCACCGCGGTCACGATTGACTACGCCACGAACAGCAGCGGCACGGCCACGGGTGGAGGCACTGACTTTACCGACATCAGCGGCACGATCACCTTTGCTCCTGGGGAAACTTTGAAACTCATCTCCCTGCCCGTGATCGATGACAGCCTCGTCGAAGCCGCAGAGACCGTGCAGCTCGTGCTCACCGCCCCGACAAACGCCGCACTCAGCACCACCAGCACGCACACATTCACCATCACCGATGACGATACCCCCGTCGTCACGCTTACGGCAACTGATGCCGTCGCCAATGAAGCAGGAGACACTGGCACCTTCACCTTCAGCCGCAATGGCGTCACCACGAGTGCGCTGACGGTCAATTTCACCCGCAGCGGAACCGCCACCAGTGGCTCAGACTACACCGCCATCATCACGCCTGGCACGATCACTTTCGACATCGGAGAAGCCACCAAGACCGTGACCGTGGCACCGCTGCAAAACACCGCCAATGAAGCCAACGAGACCGTCATTTTAACGCTCACCGCTGGCAGCGGTTACACCTTCGGCAGCCCCAGCACGGCCACCGTCACCATTGAGGACGATGACGTAAACACGATCACCCTCACGGCCACAGATTCCATCGCTTCAGAGGCACCGGGAAACCCAGGTGAGTTTACCCTAGAGCGCACGGGTCCGATCACCAGTAGCGTGAATGTCAACATCAGCGTCTCCGGTACCGCCACGAATGGAACCGACTACACCAGCATCGCCACCACCCGCACCTTCGGGGTCGGTATCAGCAGCATCACCATCCCTGTCACGGTGACTCAAGACAGCACCACCGAGGGGATTGAAGAGGTCGTTATCTCGATCAGCGCAGCCGCGTCTTACATCGTCGGCACTCCCTCCGTGGCGAATGTGACCATCATTGATGACGACCTGCCGCCAAGCGTCTTCATCAGCAGCCCCGCCAGCAAATCCACCATCATCAATGCTGGCAACGGTCTCCAACTTCAGTCCACCGCCACGGACGACGGATTGCCAAGCCCGCTCGGTTACACTTGGAGCCAGCTTTTCGGTCCCGGCATCATCACCTTTGCCTCTCCCACTGCCTCCGGCTCTGCCGCCAGCTTCTCCACCCCAGGCATCTACGGCCTCCGCATCACCGTCAACGATGGCCAGTTTACCGCGAGTGATGACCTCATCGTTCAGGCTGGTGGTTTTGGTTATGCTAACTGGGTCGGCATCGACCAAGGTCCACCCGGAGTGCGAGGCATCAGCGGAGAAGCGGCTGGTGGCAACTACACACTTATCGGCGCAGGCACCGGCTATACCGGCACGAATGACAGCGGCCACATGATGTTCCGCCAAATCCTCGGCGGCACAGGAGATGCCACTGTCACCGCTCGTCTGGTGAGCGTGAGCGGCCCGGCAAACAGACTGGCTGGCATCACCCTCCGCGACACTTCCTGGAAAGGAGCCAAACGCAGCAATCTCGTCCTTACTGCCGGTGGCAGCCTGCAATTCCGCAACCGCACCACAGCCAACGTCGCCGATACTGCCACCACCGCTACAGGCATCACTTTCCCCTGCTGGATGAAACTGGAGCGCGTCAGTGGCAGCGTCACTGCCAGCTACGCCTCCGATGTGGCCGGAACACCTGGCACCTGGACCCAGATTGGCGCACCAACCGCCATTACCATGGGCAGCAATGTCGTCGGCATGGTCGTCAGCGCCGGTGGCGGAAATGCCACTGCCACGGCCCAGTTTGACAATGTCTCTGTCACCCCCACCGTCAGTGGCAGCGCCCTGCACTCCGAAGATCTCGGCAACTACACTCTCGCTGGAAACTCATCCGTGAATGCAGCCGTCACCACCGTGAACGCCATCGGCGGTCATGACGGCAGCGGCAGCCACTTCCGCTACCAGCAGGTCTGGGGAGACTGCATCATCACCGCCCGTCTCACCAGCCATGCCGGAGCCATTCGTGGCGCTCAGAGCGGTGTGGCCGTGCGTGACACCACAGACAACGGCCCCTTTGGCTTCTACGGCAACACCACCATTGACGGCTTCCAGGCACATTGGCGCAGCAGTTCGGGAGCTAATCCCAGCACTCTCCAGACGGGTGGCAGCATTAGTAATTGGATCAGGCTCATCCGCAAAGGCAACAGCGTCGCCGCCTACCGCGCCACCAATGTCAGCGGAGTCCCAGGAGCCTGGGCGCAAGTCACCGGCAACCTCCCAGCTCCGATGACCGGCCCGCTGCTTGTCGGCCTGCTTGTTGATAGTAACGACTCGGCTCTGACAGCCACAGGCACGTTTGAGGGACTCAGCATCGAGGCGCTCAACATCGCCCCTGTGGTCGATACCGGCACCATCGCCTCACTGCCACCTTTCAACCTCAACGCCACCGTCACGGATGACGGTCGCCCCACACCACCTGGAGCCACCAGCGTCAGTTGGAGCTTCCTCAGCGGCCCTGGCGGCGTCTCCTTTGCCAATCCAGCCGTGGAGGACACGCTCGCCACGCTCAGCATGAACGGCACGCACACGCTGCGCCTCACGGCGGATGACGGCGACAGCGTCGTCTTCGGTGACCTCACCTTCGCAGGTTACCTGAATCCGTTCGCTCAATGGCTCGATCAAAACAATGTCGGTAACGAAAACAACCTCCTCGTCGAAGCTGAAGCAGACGCCGACAACGACGGCCTCGCAAACCTCCTGGAATATGCCATCGGCACGAACGGCACCATCAGCAGTGCCAATCCGCAAATCACCACCTTGGCACCCGTCAGTGCGGACACATATTTGCGCATTTCCATTCCCAAAAACCTCGCCGCCACGGATGTCACCTTCACCGTCGAAGCCACCAGTGATCTCGCAAATCCGCTTAGCTGGAGCAGCGCCGGTCTCGTGATCGAGGTGAACAACAGCACAACGCTGCAAGTACGTGACAACGTCCCTGCAGGTCCCGGTGTGCAGCGCTTCATGCGGGTGAAAGTCACGCGATGAAGCTCTCAGTATTGCTCTGGACACAGCGCGCCCTTTCATCTCCAATAAGCGCCATGATCTGGAAAGCCGCACTCCTCACACTCGCCGTCATCGGCACCGTCACTGCCCAGGAAGTCACGGCACCTGTCGCCAAGCCGGAAAAGCACAGCTTTGAATTCAAAGACGGCGACCGCCTCGTGCTTATCGGCAACACCGTCATCGAGCGTGAGCAGCGCTACGGCACCTTTGAGCCGCGCCTCGCCCTCGCACTCGGTGATCTCAAAGTCAGCGTCCGCAATCTCGCCTGGAGTGGTGATACCGTCTTCGGCCATGCCCGCTCCTACTTCGGTCCGCCGGCGGAAGGCCTGCAGCGTCTGACCACACATCTGGAGTTGCTGAAGCCCACGGTCGTCATGCTTTGCTACGGATCTGAGATGGCTTTTGAAGGCCTCGGCGGCCTCCCTGATTTCCTCACTGGCTACCGCAATCTGCTCGAACTCATGCGCAAAGAAGCACCTGGAGCACGGCTCATCATCGTCAGTCCGCCGCCGCTGGAGACCCTGCCTGCGCCCATGCCCGATCTCGCTTACGCCAATAAAAGCCTCTCCAGCTTCCGTGATGCGCTGCGCAAATTTGCCCTCAGCCAGAACACCTATTTCATCGACCTCTTTGAGCTCATGGGTGGCGTGCCCAAGGCCGGAATCCCCGCCCAGCTTCTGACTGAAAACGGCGTCCACTACACCCGCGT
>JBEBGU010000637.1:0-3339 GCA_040081325.1 Prosthecobacter sp. | reverse complement strand
CCATTGCTTCGCTTCACTCCAGGTGTCGCCACCATCACTGGAGAAGCTGTTCCAAATGTAGCCGGTCTGCGTGCGGATGATCTGCATGACGCGACCGTCCTTCATCTCGATGAGACCGGGCTCCATCGCACCGCGTTTCGGTGCGGTGAGAAAGGTGCTGCCGCGTTGCCATGTTTTGCCGTCGTCATCGGAACGATACACAACCGTGCGGAAAGGATCGTCCTTGGCAAAGACGGTGCCGCAGGTGGAGACGGGGGCGAGCAGGCGGCCTGTTTTGAGCTGGATGATGCGCGCGTTGTTCATCACATGGTAGCCGGGCTCGGGCGTGATGAGCACGGGCTCGCTCCACGTCTGCGTGTCGTCGGTGGAGCGGCGGACATAGGCTTTGAGGTCGCTGAGGGAGTTCTTGATGAGGTAGAAAAAGAGCACGTCGCCGCTGGCGGAGCGGAGAAGGCTCACGGACATGACGTTGGCCTTGCCTTGGTTCTCTTGAATGGTCGCAGGCTTGCTCCAGGTGCGTCCGCCGTCCGTGGACTTCACGGCGACGATGCGTGCGGCGGCATGGTCTTCGGCTCCGCCGTAAAACTGCGACCACGCCGCGAAGAGCGTGCCATCGCGCAGCACGACGATGTCGCCTTCGGAGTTGCGTGGGTGCTCAGTGGTGGCCTCGGCGATGTAGGATGAGATGGGCTCATCAGCGGCTATGAATTGCAACGCAGAGATTTGGAGAACGCAGAGGATGAGACGGAGGAAGTGTTTCATTTCGAGGAGAGGGACTTCACATGATCGAGAATGGCTTTCCGCATGGCGGCGGTGGCGGCTGGGGAGTTGGCGTGGCCGGTGGGGATGTCGTTGAAGATGTCGTGTTTGTTTTGGATGACATTGAAGGCGGCATAGACGCTGGAAGGCGGGCAGGTGCTGTCGATGAAGCCGACAGTGAAGAACGCTGCGGCTTTGGTGCGCGTGGCGAAGTTCACGGTATCGTAGTAGCGCACTGCGTCGAGCACATTGGGTGCTGCGGGCTGGCCGGTGGGGATGAATTTCGGCCAACCACTGATGCGACCCGCTTTGAAGCCGGTGTGATCGCAGCCTGCGGGCACGCCGGGCACAAAGAAGGTCACGCGGGGATCCAGCCCGGCGGCGACGATGGACTGGTAGCCGCCCTGACTGCTTCCTTTCACCACGACGGTGCGTCCGTCCCACTCTGGCTGCGCGGTGAGAAAGTCGATGGCACGCACGAGGCGCAGGAACATGTCGTGGAAGTAAATGGTGTCGCGTGACTCACGACCGCGTGCGGGATAACCTTTGAGTTCGCCATTTGAGAGCGCGGTATAGAACTCCTTCGGTTTTCCGTTCGGGATGCCGTGCGCGTTCATGTCCATGGAAAGGAAGCCTTCTGCGGCCCAACTCGTGGCACTGGCGAGGCCGGAGCTGATCACGCCAGCGCCATGTACCGTGAGGATGGCCGGCAGCGACTTCGGCTTCGCACCGATGGGTCGTGCGTAATAGGCGCTGACGGGATTGCCGATGGAGTCGGCCTGCACATCGAAGACTTCGAGTGTTTTGGAAGGAGATGTTTGCGGTGTGAGTCGTGCGTTCATCGGCACGGCGGCGAGCTTCTTTTTCTCTGCGGCCCAATAGGCATCGAAATCATCAGGCGGTGCCATGCTTGGCTTGATCAATAATGGATCGATAGCAGCTCCAGCGGCGGCTTTGAGCGGCTTTTTGTCCGCAGTGACTAAACCCACGCGGCAGATGAGGAAGCCGGGTTCGTCGAGTTTGCCGGTGACTGTGGCGGTGCCGTTGCTGAGCTTCGCCTTGCCGCTAGTGGTGGGATCGACGCCGTCCTTCGTGATGTTCCAGGGAATGTCGGCATCCGATGGCGGTGTGATCTTGATCGTGAAAGTCACCGTCTCACCCTGCTTGTAGATGGCGTTGGCGTGATCGGTGGTGACGGTGAGAGTTTGCGCCGAGAGCGATGCGCTGAAGGCGAGGAGGATGAGGAGTGGTTTCATGAAATGGAATGGCTCAAGGCAAAGCTAGGCGCAGTAGCACATGCTCACGGCTCTTGTAGCGGTTGTGATTGCGCGGGTAGGTGATCACTATTTCCTGGCTCGCGCGGTCTTCTAGCAGATGGAAGTGCGAGAGGTCGAAGCGGCCCCGCTTTTTGTCAGCAGGTTCTTCTTGATCGAGCGTGATGACGCTGCTGCGGATGAGGCGCAGCGTTTTGCGATCCACTTCACCGATGACGAGCGGATGGCGCGGGAGATTGCCCTGCGGATTTGCGGGCAAGATATTGCCAGCCCAAAAGATGCGGCCTGTGCTGTGTCGAAACAGCGTGGACATGCTGCTGGGCGAGTAGAAGACCTGGTCATCGTCATAGGCCCACGCTTCGGGCTTCGTCCAAGTGAGGCCGCCATCGCTGGAGATGGCGAACCACTTGCTGCCGCGCGGCACGTTGGGGCCTGGATTGGGGATGAGGTCACCGTTGTTGCCGGTCCAGTTACTGCCGCGCATGACCATGAGCAGGCGATCATCGTCGAGCTGAATGAGTGTCGGCTCGACCACACCGCGCGTGGAGAGTTTGGGATCAGCCTGCACGCGCTGTGAGACCTGCCATTGGAGATGATGATCCGCCGTCCAGGTGCCGATGAGCACGACGACATCTGTGTAAGTGTGACCACCGCCTGGGTCAGAGAGCTTGCCGTTTTCACCACGCAGCGTGATCTGCGCTGGCACGAGGATTTTGCCATCGCGTGTGATGATGGGAATGCAGCCGCGATCACCGAGGAAGAGCGCATTCTGCCCGATCCACACATCCTTGATCGGATGCTGCGCGTCGTAGTCGCCCTGCTGGATGATGCGCTCATCGAACAACCACGAGCGCCCGCCATCCTTCGAGACGCGGTAGCGCAAATAGTAGTGCTGCTGAGCGATGGGCGGCTCACTGATCTTCGGATCGACGTCCGGCAAGTCGAGTCCGATGAACAGGTGCATCACGCAACCGACGCGCGGATCGAGCACGGAAGTCACCGGCACGCGGCGATAGTTCGCGGGCAAGTCTTGGATGAAATTCGGCGTGAGTGGATTCGCCACCCAAGTCTTGCCGTTGTCATCCGAAGCCTGTGCGCCGCTGATCAAGCGTAGCCCCTGCGGCTCGGCATAGATCGCGGTGTGGAAGGCGGAAGGCTCCTTGCTGATCTCACGACTGACGATGCGCAGCTCGGCAAAGAGCGAGGAACTGAGAGCGATGAGGATGATGAGTGGTTTCATGTCAGCGCTGGTTCCAAGTCGTGTTCGGTTTCTTCCACAGGATACGGGCGGCGAAGACGGCGTTGT
>JBEBGU010000636.1:0-3340 GCA_040081325.1 Prosthecobacter sp. | reverse complement strand
CAAAAAGGGCGGCTGGTATGAACCAGCCGCCCCGTTGGGATCGGTTTGTGTGCGGAAGTGATTCCGCAGACTAACTTACTGCGGGATCACGCGGTAATGGACAGGGCTGCCGGTGAAGGTGTAGCCGCTGTCTGCAACGGTGATCTGGCCGACAGTGGCATCCGTGTCTGCCACGCCACCGTCCTGGACGGCGACGAAGGGCACGAAAGTCTTGCCGTCCGTGGAGCGCTCGACCACATAAACCACGGCGTCACCGACGACGGTTTCCGTAGTGTCAGCTGCGAAGCTGGTTGATACCGTCGTGCTGGCGACACTGAGAGCGACGGAAGGACGAGCGACGTTGTCGTCAGCCTTGTTGATCAGGTCCACAGCGTGGGACCAGCTCCAGCCCCAGAGCCAGTTGTTGTCACGCATGGCACCACGATGACGCACCGGGGAGAAGAAGTTCGACACACCGACACGGCTAGGGTCGGAGCCGAAGTCGTCACGAGCGATGCTGAGTGGGTCTGTGTTGTCAACAAGGCGGGGGTCGAGACCGTTCTTGGTGGCGTGCCCTTTGAGGCGGAGCTGGGAGATGCCCGCTGCGACATGGGTGAGGGTATTGCTGGCATCACCACCGGAGGTGGCACTGCCGACGTTGAAGTAGAGTGTGTCGAGGACATCAGCACTAGTTTCCACTGGACCGGTGGCGTGACCGGCGATGAAGACCACCATATCGTGGATATCCTCGGAGATACCGCGTGCCCACTGGCCGTCAGCACCCTTGAGGATGTGCATGGCACTGTCAGTAGCCACTTTACCGGAGGGAGCTGTGGTGTTACCGATAAAGGTAAAGTTGAAAGCCCAGGCATTCGTCTGCGGAGTGACACGGCTGTTGTCCGTCTCGGAACCATCCCACTCGATCATCTTGTCGCTGACCGCAAAGCCATTGCGGCCGATGCTGGTACCGTCTGTGCCACTGCCCCAGCCAGAGCGAGTGTAGTTCTCGTTGTCGTTGATCGCAAAGAGGTGCTGGAGGTTTCCGGAGAAGCCGAAGTCACCGTCGAAGCAGTCGTCACCGTTCATGACAGAGGCGAGGTAGCGGCCGTTCACATAACCACCGAACCACTCGAAGCCGTCGTCGGCGTTCTGAGCCACTTCCTGGAACTCAATGACAGTGCCACGACCCACGCCACCCATGGTGACACCATTGATTTCATTGGCAGAAGCGAGGTTGAAGCCGCCGTAACGATGGGACCAGAAGCGGATGACGCCGCTGTTGTCGTTTTCATCCACGCCGCCGAAGAAGCCAGGATTGAAAGTGGTGCTGGGTGAGAAGACGGAGCCAGCACCATCTGCATCAAAGGCGGTGCCTATAACGACAGTGGAGTTGGTCAGACCTTCGATGAGAGCGAAGCCGGTGCCGTTCCCCGTGGAAGGGGAGAAGAGGGTTGGATAGGCGATCGTTTCGCTGGTCACAGCGCCTGTGGCATTGTCCACACCACCATGTGCGCTACCGTTCCAAGTGAGGGCGTTGGTGTCGCCATCGCGGTCATAGCCGAGAGGCGTGCGACCGAGTAAAATGAGACCACCGGTCTCCTTGCTGTAAGCAAAGGCATTCGCGCCGACGCCACCATCAATCGCGTAAGGCTGAGCTGTCACTGTCTTTATCGTTGGCCCTGGAGTGGGGTTGCCGGTGACAGTGGTAGGAATGGTAAAAGCAGCACCAGGAACGAAGGGATCGTCCAGGGAGGTGAAGACGATCGGATCGTCCGCCGTGGCGTTGCCGACGAGCTTGGCACCACGGGTCACAATGATGGAGCCGGGGCTGTTGGTGAAACCAGTGATGTCAGCACGGGCGCCGCGGATGATCGTGCCGGGCTCGACGGTGAGCTTGGCCGGAGGAAGGACGTAAATGACCTTCGTGATGACGTAAACGTTGTCACGAGTAAAGCGGGTGTCCGCTGTGATGTCAGTGCTTTGTTCGACGATGGCAGCCTGGGCCGCACCACCGAATCCAAGAGCCGCCGTGGCGGCTACGAGGATAGATTTAGAGAAAGATTTCATGAGTTTGATCAATAAAGAATGAGGTCAGAACTTGAGTGAAGGGAATGAACAATGGAGAGCGCGGGTTAGGCGCGACGACGACGGAGGAAGAAACCGCCGATGCCAAGGAAGACCAGCATAGCGCGGGAAGGCTCTGGCACGGCAGCGATGGTGCCGAGACGGTGCGAGTTGGCACCAGCACCGATGTCATCACCCGTGCCGAGCACACCGACGAGGGCGGTGTTGTTGGCGATCGCCGTGCTGTAGGCGGAGCCGTTGTCCGGTATGAGGTCGGTGTCGGTCCAAGTGAAGGTGCTGGCGAAGATGCCCTGCTGGGTGGCGCTGAGGAGGTTGGTATTGTCCAACACCCACATGAAGATGTTGCTGCCAGCGATGTCGTTGGCAACGTTGGCGGTGCTTCCGCTACCGCTAAGGTCATAGGTGGTGCCGCCGTAGGCTGTAGCACCACCAGCGTAAGTGGCGGTGCCACCAAGGAGCGCGTTGTCAATGAATCCAGGGGTGGAAAGCGCATTGATAGGACCGCTGTAGTCAACCACCGCACGGAAGTTTGCATCCAAGTAGGCGAGGTTGTTCATGTTGTTGGTGATGTCCAGATTGCTGACGACAAAGGTGCCGAAACGGACGCGACCACTCGCGAGAGCGGTGGTTCCGTCAGCGAGTGTCAGGCCAGCCTCGTAGTTACTGACAGTGAGCAGGGCCGCTGAAGCGGAACTGAATGAGGCGGCGAGGAAGCAGAGGGTAAGAAATGTCTTTTTCATAATGATCAGTGGGAAGTTACTTTTGCGGTTTGGCGGATGGTGGTGGGTGGATTATTCGGCGAAGGGTTCTGGAAGGGCGAAGCCGACGGTGCTAGCCTGCTCGCGGAAGAGGATGGCCTTCCCAGGGGTGAGAACGACGCCACCTTGATTGGTTGAGCCGTCACTGGTGAGACGCCAGCCGATACCGCCGAGGCCGCCGGTCTTGTAATAGTAACTATTGAGCACGCCGCCGTTCTCGATGTAGATAATGTCTGCCGTAGCAGCAGCTGTGTTACCCGTGACGTGCGCTTGCATATTGCTGGCAGCGAGGGTGGTAGGGACGGAGAAGGGGTTATTCAAGATGTTGAAGCCGGCGACGACTGCTGGGCTTTCACGACCGATGGTGGTGACACCAATGGAGCGCAGATTGACTGCGGATCCCGCGTTGCGGCGCTGAACGAGGACGGCGTGGCCGGGCTCGATCACCTTGGCACCCTGGTTGGTTGAGCCATCCGTAGAAAGCCTCCAACCCGTACCGCCTAGGCCACCGGTTTTGT
>JBEBGU010000635.1:0-3349 GCA_040081325.1 Prosthecobacter sp. | reverse complement strand
ATCATGGACCCCGCCGAGGCCCAGGCCCTCTGCGCCAAATACGACGGCCAAGTCGAAGCACTCTGGATGTAGCCGATACCCATGAACGCCACAGCCCATGCTATCCCAATCCAACAGGCAGCGATCAAGCGGCTGACAAACCTCACAATCTGTGAATGATCTTCAATGTTCGCTGAATTGCGACCGCGCAAATGCATTAAAGTCCCCTCATGATTCTGTTACAGCTAATTACAGGATTAGTATTTCTAATCATTGCTGCGGATTTCTCAGCTATTCACGGTGGTTGGGCACACAGCCTCGGTATTCCGCTGTCCGTCCTCGCCCAGTACTCATTCTGGTTTGTAACGGTTGCCGCTATGCTCCCTTGTTTTTTGCCGCGCCGCATCCCGGCATGGCTTCGAGTTCTAGGCTGCGACGTGCTCGTGCTCGCCGCCGTGATGTTTCCCATCGTTGTATTTTCCCTCGGCAGTCGAGCTGTAGCTTTCACCGGTGACTTGCCGAGCGGTCTCACTCAGCAGTTGCGAGCCGAATTGGGATTTCCAGTCGTCATTGTTCAGGACTCTCACGGATCCCACATCTATTTCCCAAATGCCCATGATCCAGCAAGCATCCTCGATGCCTTGCGCCGTCACCAACTCCAACCAACTGCCTAACCGAGGCATTTGCCACATTCACACGCCATGCCTGGCAGATCATCCTCGGACGATCAAGCCGCAAACAACGCTTTGAAACCTGCCTGCTCAAAATGGTGGTCGCCCGTGAGAGCATCGCTGATGCGGTGTTCCTGCATCACCACAAAGGAGATGCAGTCCGTCAGCGACCAGTCTTTATCGGCTCGGTCGGAGTAAAGCTGCAATCCCCTCAGGTAGAGTTCGTCGTTGGATTTGACGATGAGGGTGCTGGGGTCACTTTCGATAAAGTTCAGCCACGCTGCCGCAGCAGAGCGCAAAGCAGAAGAGCCTAAAGCATTGGCCACTTCAGCCAGCACCCAGCGTGTGGTGATCAGGAAGTCGTGACTCGTAGCCAGATAATCTGTGACTGCGCTGTGATGCTGATCCTTTCGGTCCAGCAAGGCCACAAAGAAAAAAGTGTCCGCAAAGCGTGAGGTCATGGCTGCTGCTTCGGCGTGCCGTAGAGGTAGTGGTCGTGGTTGATCGCGAGATCGCCGATCCCGGAATCAAGGCTGCCGATGAACTTGGCGTAGCGTTCACCCAACGTCGGCCCTTGCTCGGTATGCGTCAGGATGACGACCTGTGTACCATTCTCCAGATGCGTACCCTCAGGCAGCTTGATCGTGTCATTCATGACGGTGGCCGTGATGCTCATGGCAGCATGATAAACGATTCGTCCAACCGGTCAATGTTCGTGTCTCCAGCGTCCCAGACGGGATGCGCGCCTGATACCGATGGGCGGTTGGTTCGTTGTTCACGCCTCAGCGTGATCTGGTCGATCCCGATGCACACGCTGAAGCGTGAACAACGAACAGGGGCGCAAGTACCCTGCGCCCACACCCCATTCAGGAGCAGCGCAGCTACGCCATCGCCCCCAGCGCCGCCCTCTCAGACGCCCTCTCCACCGCCTTCATGATCATGGACCCCGCCGAGGCCCAGGCCCTCTGCGCCAAATACGACGGCCAAGTCGAAGCACTCTGGATGTAGCCGAGCTTTTCAAAAACTCGTTTCGTTAAATCAGTGAAAGCCTCAGACAAGAGTTTCGGAGAAACTCTGCCGCAGCTACCACCCAGCCTTGCACGGTGGTTTGCCGCCGCTACCATCGTGCCTGTGCCAACCCCTCCTCACAGCCCAAAACAACTTTTTCACCTGCTCGATACTGGTCGCTTGAGTCTAGCCGAGTTCCGCGAGGCGATGAAGGACAACGCGCAGGAAATCATCGAAGAGATGGAGGAGGATCATCTCAATCCGGTGCAGGCATTCATGGAGCAGATGCTTTGCCGCCGCGCCGCCTCAAAACTTCTGAAGAAGCATCAGGAGCCGTTGATCCGTGAGGTGTTACAGGCGCTCTCAGAGATCGATGACTTCCACCCCGCGCGCTGGCTGTGGAATGCAGCGCATCCACACATACCGCTGCATGCTTTTTTCCGCAGCAAACGGGAGCCGGTCTTCCGCGTGGTGACACTGGAAGCGATGCCTCAGGTAGTGACGATCACGGTGGAATACGGTGCGCCTGTTTCCGTGAGCCTGATCCGCGAGGAATTCCGCCTGCGCCGTGACCGCCGTGGGCGGCTCGGACTCGAGCGGCGTCAGGCGGTCCCGCATTGATCGAGTGACGCTGATTTGATCGTTGATAAGAAACTTCCCATTAAACTCCGCGTTCATCCGTTGATAAGCCGACCCTCATTCCAGCCATGAAACCCATCCTGCCATTCCTGCTCACCGTTCTACCTTTCTCACTCTATGCTCAGACCACTCCGGCCACAGCGCCGACACCGGCGTCAGAGGTGCCGAAGCTGACGGAAGCCCAAGTCAACAATGTGCTTGGACAGCTCAAAATATTGGAAGCGGACATCCTTTCCAAACGCGGGTCTAATCTCTCCACCATCTTATCTAGGCTGAATGCAGGACTGGCCAGCGATCAGGCTGCGGCCAAGCTTTACACCGACTGCGAACTCATCGTCAACAGCGAGCGCAAAGAGGAAACTAAGGCCGAAGCCCGTGCACGCGCCGAGCAGGTCGAGAGGGCTCTAGAACGCAAAAGCAAAGCCGGCGGCAAAGCAGACGAAGAGGGTGACTCGGCGCTCGGTATCCGATTTGGCCTGCGTTATCTCATCATGACGCTGGAGGCCCATGAAGCGAAAGAAGAAGAATTTAAAAAGATGGTCCCCAAGCTTCAGGCTTACATCAGTGAGTTGGTGGCATCGGCACCCAAGCTCAAGGGCCGTGCTCTTGGCATGATCAATCGAGTCTGTGGCGTCAACAGCCCCGTCGTCGAGGCTTTCCAGATCGAACGCTACCTCAACCGCCAGGGCTGGGATAAAAGTCCGACCAACATAGGTGGCATGTACACCAACACCATCCTGCCAATCGCTGAGATTGAGTCCAAGGACAGCCTAGCCGCTCTTTGGGATGCGCGAATCAATGCGGATGCAGCATTCCGCAAAGAAAACATGACGGACCCTGAATACATCCTTTGGGGTCAAAATGAGCTACCGACTCTGCGCTGGGAGAGAGCCACCTATCTCTATGAAAAGGGCCCGTCCGCAATCAATGCCATGGCCGACATGCTCAAGCTCATCAAAGACAATCCTGCTCACGCCGATGCACCCAAATGGGTGAAGGAACTGCGAATGCTCGTCAATCAATCTTCCCCCACCCCAGTCAGCAGTGAGGCT